>CAZMUV010000126.1:0-8261 GCA_964569345.1 uncultured Maribacter sp.
AAAGTAATTATTGCTCAGTGAATGTCAAATGATATCGGTCAGTTGTGAGAAAATAGAAATGGGTTACACCATTTAAAATGCAAGGACTGATTCAGATCATTTTGGTAAAAGGATTTGTACAATAATTTAGCCGATATGAACCTCAAAATGTTCATTTAAGAAATTATTTATTAATAAAACTGTATGAAAATGACAACACTTATTATAGGTAATTCCACAAAACAACAAATTCTTCTGGGAAAAATGGTAGAAGACCATCCGAAATTGACACTAGTGGCTAAAGTAGGTAACGCCCTGGAGGCTAAAAAACATTTGAAAGCTAGCCGAGTAGAACTTCTTTTTTTAGATGTTGAATTACCGAATGTAAACGGATTTGATTTATTGGAATCTTTAACACATAAACCTATGACCATTTTGATGACCAATACAATAGATTATGTAGTAAAGGCTTTTGAATATGATATTATGTATTGTTTAATGAAACCCATTACCGCTATCTCTTTCCAAAAATCAGTTAAAAGGGCAATCGCAACGTATGCATTAACCCATAGTATAGAACAGGGCGAAAAATACGTTCTGGTAAAAAGTAAGAATATGAGAAAGAAAGTATTTTTTCAAACAATTCAATGGATTGAGGGACTTGGTGATTATATAAAAATTGTGACCAATAGCGGTAACATTCTAACACTTACGACCATGCAATGTTTTGCGAATAAACTGCCAACAGACCGTTTTTTAAGAATTCACAAATCATATATAGTAAACCTAAATAAGATAAATAAGTTCAATAGTCGTGTGGTAGAAATTGAGAATACGCTTCTGCCGTTGAGCAGAAATAAACGTAACGAATTAGATAAAGCCCTTGCATTATAAAACGGATAATTATATAAACTGATGCAGGTCATTTTAACTAACTCAATTTTACGGTATTTTAATCTACATAGGAATCTTTAAAATATAAAAAATATGTCAGTATTAAAAGTAATAGAAATCATGGGTAACTCAACGCAAAGTTTTGAGGATGCCGTTCAGAATGTCATCAAGGAAGCTTCAAAGAGCGTAAAGAATATCAAGTCTGTCTATATAAAGGACATGCAGGTAACCGTAAGCAATAATAAAATTGCACAATACCGAGTGACAACGAAAGTCAGCTTTGGCATTGAATAAGCACCTTTATTGGAAAGTATAGCCTTAGAGGATGTTATTAAAATATGTCTTATAGCTACTGTTTTACGGGTATTCTCTTTTTTTTAAATTTTCTTTTCAGGAAGTTACTAATAAACGATTTAAACAACTCTTACTTTTCTTTGTTGCTTTTCTCCAACCACTGAATCGCCTGCTGATCGGTCAATTGGGGGAAATCAATGTAAAATTGGCCTACCGCCTGAAAGTCATACGGAATCTCCAAACAGACCACTTCATCGAGATTCGGATTATTTTCTAATTTTTTAATCGCCGAAGCGGGTGCGACCGGAATTGCCACAATAACTTTTTTTGGGTTTTTTTGACGCACCAATTCTGCTGTCGCAAGGATAGTACTGCCTGTTGCTATACCATCATCAACGATAATTACTACTTTATTTTTAAGGCTCTTTGGTGATTTTTTTTCATAGAATAAATCATAGCGTTGTTTTAGTTTTTTACGAATCCTTGCAATCTCCTCCTTAATATAGCTTTTGGTGGCTCCCCTTGCATCGGTAAGAACGATATTTTCAAGACTTACTGCACCTATTGCATATTCTTTATGATATGGATGTCCTATTTTTTTGGAAAGAACAACATCCAAAGGTGCATTCAGTTTTTTTGCAACGATTGCCCCTAAGGGTAAACCTCCCCGAGGTATGGCCAAAACTATTACATCTTCATCCTTAAAGTGTTGTAAGCTCTCGGCCAATTGAATACCAGCGTCTATTCTATCCTTAAACATAGCTATCGTCTTTTTGATGTTCTGAAATAGTTATGTCTTCCTTCTGTTCGACCTTATGGACACTTAGAATTGGAAGCAGTGGGCCGATTAAAGGTATGTAGGTTTTCATGGTGTTGAATCTTTTGAGTTTGTACCAAAGAAATTGCATTTCAAGATATTATGAAATGATGTGAATCAGGAACCTATTTTTTAACCTAAAACGATGGGACTATGACTTTTCTCATAGTCTTAAAGCGCGATTTTTCGTTATTTTGTGCATACATAATTATGGAACTATGCGCTTTTTTTTGATTACTATAGCTGTGTTGCTCATCTCTTCTTGTGGTGAGAAACAGGAAAAAATTCTTCCACAAAAAACACGGTTAACAGAATCGGTGTATGCATCGGCTACCATTCAGCCAGACAGCCTGTATCAAGTATATGCCGCAGTAGGAGGAATACTAGACCGTAATCTAGTAGAAGAAGGAGATGTGGTACAGCAGGGAATGCCATTACTGCAAATAATAAACAACGCACCAAAGCTAAATACTGAGAATGCGAGACTTACGTTGCAGCTGGCGCGTGAAAATTATAGTGGAAGTTCTGCGATATTAAAGGCGTTGGAAGATGAGATACAATCGGCTGACTTGAACTTACAAAATGATTCTATTAATTTTTTTCGGCAGAAGCGCCTATGGGAACAGCAAATAGGATCCAAACTGGAATTCGATAACCGTAAATTGGCTTATGAACTTTCCAGAAATAAATTGAACCTTTTAAAAAGTAGCTACGCACGTACAAAAAATGAACTGCAGACACAAGTGCAGCAGGCCCGTAATAACTATGAATCCTCCCAAATTAACACCAAAGATTTTACCGTAGTTAGCAATATAAACGGGAAGGTTTATGCACTTTTAAAAGAACCGGGTGAAATCGTCAATACCACGCAACCACTTGCATCGGTAGGAAGCGCTTCAATTTTTGTAATTAAAATGCTTGTAGATGAAGTAGATATCATAAAGCTTGTAGTTGGACAAAAAGCGTTGATTACTTTGGATGCTTATCCTTTGGAAGTTTTTATGGCCAAGGTTACTAAAATCTACCCTAGGAAGGACGAACGCTCACAAACCTTTACTGTGGAGGCTACTTTTACGGACCCTCCCAAAACGCTGTACCCTGGTTTGGCGGGGGAAGGAAACATTGTTATTGCAGAAAAGGAAAACGCCCTAACCATTCCCAAGACCTATTTATTAGAAGGGAACAAAGTCAAAACCTCAGATGGTATCGTGGAGGTTGTATTAGGCCTTAAAAATTTAGACTTGGTAGAAATACTAGAAGGTATTGACGAGCATACGGAACTTCTAAAACCCGAACAATGATTAATTGGAAGGTTATTCTGAACATTGCCAAGACGCATCTAATGACCAAGTTAAAGAGCACAGTGACCGCGGCTTTGGGCGTGACTTTTGGTATTGCAGCGTATATAACACTAGTCAGTTTCATGACGGGACTGAACGAAATGTTGGATAGTCTTATTTTGAACCAAACGCCACACATACATCTCTACAACGAAATTGAGCCAAGCGTGAAACAACCAGTTTCCTTATATGATGAATTTAAAAACTCGGTCAATATAGTGCACTCTATAAAACCAAAGCAGAGCCAGAAGAAAATACATAATGCGTTGCCCATCTTAAGTTATTTAAAAAAAGATAAAAAAGTAAAAGGTGCCACGCCACAGCTTCGAGCACAAATTTTTTACCTGTCAGGTTCTATTGAACTGGGTGGAAATCTGGTTGGGGTTGATATTATGGAGGAAACCAAACTTTCCAATATGCGTGATTATATCATCGGAGGAAGTCCTGAGGCACTTAAAAATAGTGAAAACGGTATACTTTTGGGTTCTGGGCTAGCCGCAAAAATGTCTTTAAAGGTCGGCGATAGGGTTCAGATAAGTACTGTTAGAGGCGACATTTTTCCTTTAAAAATAGTGGGTGTTTATCAAAGTGGTATTGCCGATATTGATAATATTCAAAGTTTTGCAAATCTAAAGACTGTTCAGCGTATTTTGGGTGAGGCACAGAATTATATTACGGATATCAATATAAAGCTTTTTGATATTGAAAAGGCTCCGGCCATGGCCCAAAATCTAAGTAGGCAATTCAAGGTTACGGCCACGGATATAAATCAGGCCAATGCACAATTCGAGACAGGTTCCAACATTCGAAACCTTATCACTTATGCAGTATCGATTACCTTATTAATTGTAGCTGGGTTCGGAATTTATAATATTCTAAATATGCTCATTTACGAAAAGATGAAAGATATTGCTATTCTTAAAGCTACTGGATTTTCGGGTCAGGACGTACAACTAATTTTTATGAGTCAGGCAATGATTATTGGTGCTGTTGGAGGTGTTTTCGGATTACTTTTTGGCTATGGACTTTCAAGACTCATAGACAATGTTCCTTTTGAGACGGAAGCCATGCCAACAATCACTACCTATCCTATTGATTATAATATAGCCTATTACGTTATAGGTATTACTTTTGCATTGCTGTCCACTTTTGTTGCCGGTTGGTTGCCCTCAAACAAGGCAAAGCGAATTGATCCTGTTCGTATTATTCGAGGAACTTAAAGATTGGATATGGAGTATGTTTTAGAAACTAAAAATATCAATAAACACTTTCATAAACCTAAGGATTTTCATGTCCTTAAGGATATTTCGCTTGGAATCAAAAAAGGAGAATTTGCTTCTATTATGGGTAAATCGGGTTCGGGAAAATCTACCTTGCTCTATATCCTTTCTACAATGGATACCGACTATACAGGCGACCTATATTTGAACGACCAATTAATAACAGGAAAGTCCCAACAAGAACTTTCCCGTATCCGTAACGAGCGGATTGGGTTTGTGTTTCAGTTCCATTATTTATTATCGGAATTTAGCGTTTTAGAAAATGTAATGTTACCTGCAAAGAAACTAGCTAGGAAGTCCCATGTCGAAATTGAACACGATGCGATGGAAAAGCTAAAAATGCTTCATATTGATCATTTGGCTAAACAAAGGGCTTCACGTATTTCTGGCGGCGAAAAACAGCGTGTGGCGATTGCCAGAGCCTTAATCAATAATCCTTCGATACTTATGGGCGATGAACCCACTGGGAATTTGGATAGCCACAATTCGGAAAACGTCTTTACTATTTTCAAACGCCTTAAAGAGGAGGAAGGATTGTCACTATTAGTTGTTACACACGATGCCGATTTTGCCAAACGTACGGATAGAATTATTCAGATGGAAGATGGGAGGATTATTCCCTAATCCTTAGAACCAAATACACGAATACACTTCTGAATTTCTTCCCTCGCTTTTTCCTCGGAAAAACCTAGACCAATAGCATATCTATGGATTAAATGTTTTTCTGCGGTATCAATTTCATTATCGGCATAAATAATCCTAAAGAGATCCTTAATCCGTTCGAGTCTAGTTTCTAGGTCGTAGGGAGGCATTAAACCGGAAGCGTCAGGATTTTTTAGGATCTTTCTATATTTTTCCTCCGAAACATTTAGTTTAAATGCCAAACGCTTTAAAACAGTTTCCTCTTCGGAATTTATAGCTTTGTCTACCGCTGCCAAGTTGACAATGGCAGCAAAATGGGCAATATTGCTTTGATGTTCTCCTGAATCGTATAAATCGGCTATGGACATTTTTTAAAGTTTTAATTGTTCTACTTGGTTTTGTTTGAAATTAATTAGTGACAGCTCTTGGCTAACAGTTTGGCATCTAACCAATGCAATCCCCATAATCGTCTTCATCTGCTTTATCTACTGAAGTGTCCTGTTACGCTATCTGGCAAATAGTAATTATAGGTCTTTGATTTTATACCTAAAATAGACTAGTAACTTATCAGTAAAAATGATGAATGTCAGTTTTACTATTTTAGGAACATCTTTATTACGCTATCTAGCTACAATTTGATTCCATAATTTCATTGTAAAAACGTGCTGTTTTAGTGAAATTAATATTATGTACTTTCCATTATACGCTAATCTATATTTGATTGAATACTAAATGATATTGCTCCAAATAGGTCCTATTTATATTGTATGCCAAAGTATTTCTCAAATTAGAGGTGGAAGAATAGATTTAAAAAATGGAAATTAAAGTCCGCCTACGTTAAAACTGAGCAAGGGCACATCAATACGCTGAACCATTTTCTTTACCTTATCTCTTTGAAAGTATTTTTGATAAAAGGTACTTTCTTTCCGTTCCAGCATAGCCAGCATATCGGCTTCGAAATCTTCCAAATACCTAACTAATTCTTCAAATACAGTATCGGAGAAAATAAGATCAAAATCTATTTTGATGTAATCCACTTTTTCCTGTAACATTTCTTTGAACCATTCCATTTGCTCTTCTCCTGAATACTCTTGTTGTGTAGTGATATGAACTACCCTGATTTCAGCATCAAATTTTTTAGCGATTTTAACTAACCTATTGATGGCAAAAATATCGGCCTGCTCAAAATCGGTCGCATAGAGTATTTTTTTAAGTGATGTAACTTCGGATTCTGCAGGTACTGCCAATACAGGGCAAGATGATTTTTGTATGAGCACCTTTGGTGTACTTCCTAAAAAGAATTCCTTAATTTGGCTGGCTCCCTTGGCACCTACTACAATCAAATCTGCATTAAGCTTAAAGGCCTTTTCCAAGATTCCATCTGGCACCGAATCATCCTCGTCAACAACGAAATGTATATCTGAATTCTCCCAAGAATCCCCAAGATGTTTTGCGCAAAATGTCTTTAGCTTTCCCTGGTTTTCAACGAATTGTCTTTTTTCCTTTTTCATATAGCTAATGGAGACAGAGCTTGCTAAGGAAATTGGAATATCAAAAACGTGCATTACAATCAATTTGGCGCCGAATTTCTCTGTCAATGTATTTGCCAATAGCAACGCGGTCACGGAGTTCTGGGAATAGTCGGTAGCGTATAGAATAGTCTTCATTTTTGAATTTTCGATTTGCTGTAATAAAATTATGGATATGCTCTTTAGATTAATATGACGAATGTCATACGAAATCTTTCCTGTGAATGATATTAATCATTTTTATTCCTATGAAAATCTGCTACATTTATTAGAGTACTGCTTAACGTATGTACGATGAGCGATACTAAATACGACTAGGAACTTGCTTTTACATCAGTTTAAAAGAACTCTTAAAACACCACTTACAAACCCATAAAATATTGCGTTATGAAAGGTTTTAAAAAATTATTGATTGTAGTTCTAGGTATAATCTTTGTTTTTTTCTTATTCCTTCTTTGGTATCAACACCAGTATTCTATGGATGTTATAGAACCGTATACGATTAATTCTCCCAGTTTTGAAAAAAAGCTATTAATCGCTACACAGGGTAGTGAATTTAAGGATAAAGTAACCACTGGAATTGTGAATCACTATACCTCTGATGCTATTTATATTCAGATTATCGATATTGAAGAGTTGCAAGGCATTGATCCAAAAGATTTTAATGCTCTAGTAATTATCCACACTTGGGAGTATTCGAAACTGCCAGTTGCCGTGAAGGCATTTATAGACAGAACCGAAAACGATAGAGATAAAATAGTGGTGCTTACAACCTCAGGAGAAGGTACTTATAAGGTAAAGGATGTGGATGCTATCGCGGGAGAGTCAATTTTAGAAGATGCTCCTGTCTTTGTAAAAGAGATAATTAGTAGGCTAGATTCAATTCTTAAGGCCAATTAATGAATTCAAACGAAATTATATCCTGGTTGTTAGAGGATGATGTTTCCATAACCAAATGGGACACTCCCACGAAAGCTTGCACTCCTTATGAAAACAGTCCCGTAAAACGGTCTTTTTCTAAGCTTGTCTAGTTTTTTTTACAAAAGCTTTAAATTTTAAGCTATAATCCCCTAGTTTACAAAACCTTAAAATTATTGATTACTTTTGATAGACCTACTTTACCATTTTATGAAAAACCTGATCGTAATACTCAAAAAGTATTTGTCCCCCCTTTTTAATACCAGAGCAGCAGGAATTTATTTTGTATTATTTGCGGCGGCAATTGGGATAGCAACCTTCATCGAAAATGACTTTGGCACGAGTGCGGCCCAAAAAGTCATCTTTACATCTTGGTGGTTTGAGCTTTTACTCTTTTTATTTGGTGTTACCATTATAGTAAACATTTTTAAGTTTCGAATGATACCACAAAAAAAATGGCCCTTACTGCTTTTTCATGCGGCTATCATTATTATTTTAATTGGAGCAGGCCTAACCCGTTACTTAGGTTTTGAAGGCGTTATGCATATTCGCGAGAACGATGCTTCTA
>CAZMUV010000127.1:0-8247 GCA_964569345.1 uncultured Maribacter sp.
CAAGAATGGAGTCTTAGATATATGTTGATAGATGGCCAAGGTAACTTTGGCTCTATAGATGGCGATAGCCCTGCTGCAATGCGTTATACTGAAGCACGTATGCGTAAGATTGCTGATGACATGTTGGCGGATATCGATAAGGATACCGTAGATCATCAATTAAACTTTGACGATTCTTTAAAGGAACCAAAGGTTTTACCAGCAAGAATACCTAACCTTTTGGTGAATGGTGCTTCGGGTATTGCGGTAGGAATGGCAACAAACATGCCTCCTCATAACCTTTCTGAAGTTGTTGATGGTACTATAGCTTATATAGAGAACAACGATATAGAAATAGATGAATTGATCACTCACATAAAAGCACCTGATTTTCCAACAGGAGGTATCATCTACGGCTATGATGGGGTAAAAGAAGCTTTTCATACAGGTCGTGGAAGGGTAATGATGCGTGCAAAGGCTACGTTTGAAGAGGTTCAAGGTAGAGAGTGTATCATTGTTCATGAAATTCCGTATCAAGTGAATAAGGCCGATATGATTAAAAAAACGGCCGATCTTGTAAATGATAAAAAAATAGAGGGTATTTCAACAATCAGAGATGAATCTGATAGGAACGGAATGCGTATTGTTTATATCTTGAAGAGGGATGCAATACCCAATATCGTTCTTAATACATTATACAAATACACAGCACTACAAACCTCGTTTAGTGTAAATAATATTGCTTTAGTAAATGGAAGACCCCGATTACTGAATGTAAAGGAAATGATTCACTACTTCGTGGAGCACCGTCATGAAGTGGTTGTGCGTCGTACTAAATTTGAGCTTAAGAAAGCCGAAGATCGTGCCCATATATTAGAGGGTTTAATCATTGCTTCCGATAATATAGATGAGGTTATCGCTATTATAAGAGCTTCTTCCAATGCAGATGAAGCGCGGGAGAACCTCATGGAACGCTTCAAGCTTACAGAGATTCAGGCCAAGGCTATTGTTGAAATGCGTTTGCGTCAACTTACAGGACTGGAGCAGGATAAACTAAGGACAGAGTACGATGAAATTATTTCGACCATTGCAGACTTAAAGGATATCTTGGAGAACAAGGACCGAAGGATGCAAATCATAAAGGATGAGCTTTTAGAGGTAAAGGAAAAGTATGGTGATGAGCGACGTTCAGAAATCAATTTTGCCGGTGGGGATCTAAGTATGGAAGACATGATTCCCAATGAGCAAGTGGTTATTACTATTTCTAGCGCTGGATATATTAAAAGGACACCTTTAACCGAATATAAAACCCAAAATAGGGGAGGAGTTGGCCAGAAGGCATCTTCTACCCGAAATGAGGATTTCTTAGAACATCTATTTGTTGGAACCAACCACCAGTACATGCTGTTTTTTACCCAAAAAGGCAAATGTTTCTGGATGCGGGTCTTCGAAATCCCGGAAGGAAGTAGAACCTCGAAAGGAAGAGCCATACAGAACCTAATCAACATAGAGCAGGATGATATGGTAAAAGCTTTTATATGCACGCAAGATCTTAAGGACGAAGAATATGTGAATAGCCATTATGTTATTATGGCAACTAAAAAGGGAACTGTTAAGAAGACCTCTTTAGAGCAATATTCAAGACCAAGACAAAACGGAATCAATGCTATCACCATTAAGGATGGTGATGAATTGCTTGAAGCAAAGTTGACAACCGGAACCAGTCAGATTTTCCTTGGTTTAAAATCTGGAAAAGCTATTCGTTTTGAAGAAAGTAAAACCAGACCTATGGGCAGGAATGCATCTGGTGTTCGAGGTATTAGATTAGCAAATGATTCCGATGAGGTTATTGGAATGGTTTCCGTACATAATTTTGAAGATGAACTTTTGGTCGTTTCTGAGAATGGATATGGTAAACGATCTAGCATTGAGGATTATAGAATTACCAATAGAGGAGGAAAAGGTGTTAAGACCATTAGTGTAACGGAAAAGACCGGAAACTTGGTTGCGATAAAGAACGTGACAGATTCCGATGACTTAATGATTATCAATAAATCTGGAATAGCGATTCGTATGAGTGTTGAAGATTTGCGGGTAATGGGAAGAGCCACACAAGGGGTTAAACTTATTAATATAAAGGGTAACGATTCTATTGCTGCTGTTGCAAAGGTTATGAAGGATGATGAAGATCTAGATGAGGACGCAATAAATGAGATGGAAGTAAAGCCCGAAGAAGATGGCACGGCAATTGATAATACTGATACCGATGGTACCGAATCATAAATTTTTAAACACTAATAATTAATTCAATACAAATGAAACGTAAGATTTTAATCGTAGCGGCCTTCTCCTTTACAATCGTGGGAATGGCCCAAAAAAATGAGATAAAAGCAGCTGAAAAGGCTTTAAAAGGAGGTGATATTGCATCTGCTAAAACTGCACTAGAGGCTGCAGAAGGAACAATTTCTGGAGCTGATGAAAAGTTACAAGCCCAATATTACTTTACTAAAGGTAAAATCTACAACGATTTGGCCAAGAAAGGTGATGAAAGTGCTTATGAGCAAGCGGTGGACTCATTCAAGAAGGTGTTGGACATGGAAACTGCTACTGGGAAGCAGAAGTACACAAGTGAAACCAACCAATACATAGTAGGTATTACTGCCGATTTGGTGAACGGAGCTGTGTCCGATAACAATAATAAGAAATTTAAAGAAGGAGCCGATAAGTTGTATATGAGCTATAAAATTAGCCCGAAGGATACTATTTATCTTTACTATGCAGCCAGTAGTGCTGTAAACGGAGGTTTGTATGATGATGCGTTAAAGTATTACATCGAATTACAGGAAGTTGGATATGATGGTAGTGCTGTAGTGTACAAGGCTAAGAACATTGCCACTGGAGAAATGGAAGAAATGCAAAAATCGCAGCGAGATCTTATGGTTAAATCTGGCACGTATGCAGACCCTGTTGATGAGAAAGAACCTTCTAAAAAAGGAGAAATTGTTAAAAATATAGCTTTGATTTATTCGCAATTAGGGCAGGATGATAAGGCATTAGGGGCTTACCAAGCAGCAAGGGAAAGCGATCCAGAAGATGTCAATCTTATTTTAAACGAAGCGAACCTTTATTTTAAGCAAGGCGATAAGGCCAAGTTTAAGTCACTTATGGCAGAAGCGATAGCTATTGCTCCTGATAATGCCGATCTTTATTACAATGTTGGTGTGATAAGTAGTGAAGAAGGAAATATTGAAGAGGCACGAGAGAATTATAAAAAAGCTCTTGAAAAAAACCCAGGATATACCAATGCGTACTTAAACCTTTCAACCACATATGTTAATGAGGGTAATAGCTTTATTGACGAAATGAATTCCTTAGGTAATTCTCGTGCGGATATTGCCAAGTATGAAGAGCTCAAAACAAAGAAAGATGGGCTATTTCAAACAGGTGCTCAGACTTTGGAGGATGCCTTAAAAACGAATCCTGATAACCAAGGAATATTAACACAGTTGAAAAATATATACGGTGCTATGGGTGATAATGATAACTTTATGAGAGTAAAGAAGTTATTAGGAGAGTAATAGTCTAGTGTAAAATAAATAAAAAAGGCTTCCATTGGAAGCCTTTTTTTATATCACTTTTTTAATAACTCTAAGGGTATGGGTATAGTTTCTTAGGTCATTATTGAAAATACCAGTATGATCTAACCTGTCTATTCTCACCACACCGTTAACATGAATTATATAGTTGTTTTCCATAATGATGCCAACGTGGTTTATAATGCCATTAGAATTATCAAAAAAGGCCAAGTCTCCAGCTTCACTTTCTTCTACAAAGCTTAATGGAGTACCTTGCGTGGCTTGTTTTTCAGCACTTCTTAACAAATGATGTCCGTTTATCTTGTACACAATTTGGGTAAAACCAGGCGCATCAATGCCAAAGGGAGTTTTTCCACCCCAAAGTTCGGGAGCGTTTAAGTAGAGTAGTGCCGTTTTAATCAAATTCTCCTTATGTTGTTGGGAAGCTATCAAATTCCCTTCAAATTTTGATATATCTTTTTTTTGATTAATAGAAGAACCTAAGAGTACAGGCACAAGCATTGAGTTTTCTTGTTCTATATAAGAAATTAAGTCTGCTGCATACTGCTTGGGACCTTCGTCAATGGTATCATATTCTTCTTTTGTAATAAAATCTAATTGTCTATTAAGTACCCATCCTTCTTGCTTGTCAAAAGCTATTCTGATTTTTGACCAGTGTTTTCTAGATTCCAAAACCTTGAAATGCTCCCCATAAAGTAATTGGGTAACCATTTCACCTGCCTCTTCCGTAATGGCTCTAACTGGGACTATGCTTATGGGACAAATACCGTACTGCATGGATTTTTTCCGGTAATTATATTCGTTCTACAACTATGGCAGAAGCTCCTCCTCCACCGTTACAAATTGCCGCTGCCCCTAATTTTGCATTTTTCTGTTCTAGCACGTTCAACAATGTAACTATGATTCTGGCTCCTGAGCATCCCAAAGGATGTCCCAAAGAAACCGCTCCACCGTTTACATTCACGTTTTTATCACTCAATCCCAAAAGTTTGATATTAGCTAGGCCAACGACAGAAAAGGCTTCGTTAAATTCTAAGAAGTCTATTTCTTCTAATGTTTTACCTGCTTTACTTAGGGCCTTGGGAAGTGCCTTTGCGGGTGCCGTGGTAAACCATTTAGGTTCTTGGGCTGCATCTGCATAACCGGTTATTTTTGCCAAAGGTTTAATATTGAGTTCCTTTGCCCTTTCTAGGCTCATAAGCACAAGTGCCGCTGCACCATCATTTATGGTAGAGGCGTTTGCAGCCGTAACCGTACCTTCTTTAGTAAATGCTGCTCTTAATTTTGGAATTTTTTCCAGAACCACATTTTTATACTCTTCGTCCTCTGATACCAAAATAGGTTCTCCTCGTCTTTGCGGAACAGCAACAGGAACAATTTCATTTTTAAATCTTCCATTTTCCCATGCTTGCGCAGATCTCCGGTAAGATTGAATAGCATACTGATCTTGATCTTCCCTCGAAAATTTATATTTTTCTGCACATGCATCTGCACTAACACCCATGGCTTGTTCGTCATACACATCAACTAAGCCGTCTTTTTGCATACCGTCTACCATGGTAGCAGGTCCAAATTTATTGCCAGTTCGCATATGAACATAATGAGGAATCAGGCTCATGTTTTCCATACCACCTGCGACTATTATAGAAGCGTCTCCAAGAGCAATAGCTTGTGCTGCTTGGATTACAGTCTTCATTCCAGAGGCACACACTTTATTAATGGTCGTGCATGGAACGGTATCCGGTATACCCGCAAAGAGCGCTGCTTGCCTAGCTGGAGCCTGTCCAGTTCCGGCCTGTACCACATTACCCATAAGTACTTCATCTACCAGTTTTGGGTCCAATCCAATCTTTTCTAAAGCCCCGCTAATGGCAGCAGCGCCTAGTCTTGGTGCTGGCACAGAAGATAAAGAACCCATGAAACTACCTATGGGTGTACGTACCGCAGAAACAATAACAACCTCTTTCATTTTTGAACATATTTATGTGTTGCGAAATTAGTAAATTCTTAGGCAAACCTATGGTAATACGGTTGATTCCTTATTATAAGCTTATAATTTTCTATTTTTGAACTATATAAATGAAACCTAGACCTTTTGGACAATCTATATAAAAAACAGTCTCACATATATAAGTTCTTACTTTATATAGTATCTGTGGGCTTTATTGTTTTCTTCTTTCCGAAGGGAGGTAAATTCAAATACGAGTTCCAAAAAGGAAAGCCCTGGCAATTCGAAAATTTATATGCACCATTTGATTTTTCTATCCAAAAAACAGAAGATGATTTAGCTAAGGAAAAGCAAAAAATTATTGATAATCAAACTACCTACTTCAGGTATAATGAACAAACGGCACAAAATGTTTATAATTCGCTTGATTCAAAGTTTAGTGCACAATGGCAGGAAAGTGGATTAAAACAAAATCAGAAGAACAAATTAAAAAAGACTGCAATAGCTATTCTAGATGTCGTTTATAAAAACGGCATTCTTGATCCGTTGGAAACTACGCCTCAGGGAAGTTCTATTTTTCTTGTCGTTGATAACGAGGCAAGAAAAGTGTCCGGTTCTGATTTTTATCGGATTAGCGAAGTGGAAAAAGCAATAGAAAAGTTACTTTCCGAACGCGGATTAACGATGTTTAACGATGAGTTCAAGGCATTGTTTTTTGATTTGGTGACACCGAATGTTACCTTGGATAAAGAACTGACTAGAAAGACCTTAGAGGATACACTTTCAAAAATATCCTATACCAGGGGAACCGTAGACGAAGGAAAGTTAATTATCGCAAAGGGTGAAGTGGTAGAGGTGGATAATTTAAAGATCCTAGAGTCCTTAAAATCTGAATATGAATCCGACCTCTGGACCGATTCTAATTCCTATTACATACTTGTTGGCTATACAGTTTTGGTTGCACTAGTACTTTTAATGTTATTCCTATTCCTTAAAAAGTATAGAAAAGAGGTGTATGAAAATAACACCAAAGTAACCTTTATCTTTTTCAATATTTTACTATTGGTATTTGTAACGACCTTGGTTATTAACTATAACGAAGCTTTAGTTTTTGTTGTACCATTATGTATTCTTCCGTTAATTTTAAAAACCTTTTTTGATGCCCGTTTGGGGCTCTTTGTGCATGTATTAACAGTATTGATTCTGGGTTTTGTGGTGCCCAATAGTTTCGAGTATATTTTTTTACAAATCATAACAGGTATCGTAACTATTCTTACGGTTTCTGAGTTGTACAAAAGGGCAAACCTTTTTGTGTCGGTTGGGCAGATTACGTTGATTTACGTCGTAGCATATTTAGCCTTTCATACCATTCATGAGGGTAATTTGAACAATATCCAGTGGTTTACCCTGAGTTTATTTTTGTTGAACGGGATGATTACACTTTTTGTGCAGCCCTTAATCTACATTTATGAAAAGATTTTCGGTTTGGTATCCGATGTTTCTTTGTTGGAGCTGTCCGATACTAATTCAAAATTATTGAAAGAACTATCTAATAAGGCCCCTGGAACGTTTAATCATTCCTTGCAGGTTGCTAATCTGGCAGAAGCAGCGGCTAATGGTATTGGTGCCAATGCCATGCTCGTTAGGGTAGGTGCACTCTATCATGATATTGGAAAAATGGATAACCCTACCTATTTTACGGAAAATCAAATTACCAATGTAAACCCCCATGATGAAATATCCCCTAAAGAAAGTGCACGTATAATACTAGACCATGTAATTAAGGGTATCGAATTAGCTAGAAAAAATAACATTCCAGATAGGGTGGTAGATTTTATTCGCTCACACCATGGTACCTCCTTGGTTTATTATTTTTATAAGAGACAATTAGAGCTAGATAGTGATGTAAATGAATCAGATTTTAGATATGCTGGCCCGCTGCCATTTTCTAAAGAAACTGCTATACTCATGATGGCCGACTCGGTAGAGGCAGCTTCAAAGAGTTTAAAGAATCCTACATTTTTGATTATCGATGAGTTTGTAGAAAAGATCATTGCAGGTCAAATGAAAGCTGATCAATTTGTAAACGCGGACATTACGTTTAGGGAGATAGAAACAATAAAAAAAATCTTTAAGCTTAAACTTACAAACATCTATCATTTAAGAGTAGAATATCCTGAGTGAGATTATTAATTTGAAGCTCTATGTTTTGTATTTGTTTGAATTTTTAGATTTAATACAGTCCAATATTTATTGGAATAGAAAAATTTTGAAATAAAATTCAACATGAAATAATCTTACTATGATTTAAAGAATTACATAGCATGCTGATTTTCAAGTCTATTTAAGTTACATGTGAATACGTTTAAATAAGAGAATCAAAAATTAATAAAAAATCGATTAAAATAGTTGCTTTATTGTATTGTAAAAATGTACATTTGCAACCGCTATTAAGCGAAGTTCATACATTTAACAAGGAGAGGTGCCTGAGTGGCCGAAAGGAACGGTTTGCTAAATCGTCGTACCCCAAAAGGGTACCCAGGGTTCGAATCCCTGTCTCTCCGCAAAGGTCTGTGTGAGAAGACAGATTTTAAGATAACCGTTTTCGGGGTGTAGCGTAGCCCGGTTATCGCGCCGCGTTTGGGACGCGGAGGTCGCAGGTTCGAATCCTGCCACCCCGACTCAACTAGTTAAATCTAGTATCATAACCTTGTAAATCATCTG
>CAZMUV010000128.1:0-8183 GCA_964569345.1 uncultured Maribacter sp.
TTGTCCTATTAATTTGAACTTATTTTGTGGTTTATTATACTCATCACATTGTCTTTACGTATTGAATTTAACAAAATAAATCTTTTGGAAGGATCTCGTCAATTATTCCACCGAAAAGGTGTATCGGGACACCGTATGGTAGGTTTCACCTGGCCTTAATTCAATAGTAGGAAAATCCTTTTGATTAGGGGAATCGGGAAAATGTTGGGTCTCTAAACAAAATGCGGTTCGAAAATCATCCTTGGCACCCGATTTTAGCTCGTTCTCCGCGTTCATGAAATTACCGCAATAGAATTGTATTCCAGGTTCTTGCGTATAAACGTCCATTACAATGCCAGAAGTATCTCCCACAACTTTTGCCGCATGGGCAAGCTCTATTTCACTTTGTCCAACCAATACAAAATTATGGTCGTAGCCGCCACCAAAGCTTAGTTGTTCGTTAGAAGCTTCTATACGTTCCCCAATAGCAGTAAGATCCCGAAAATCGAAGGGAGTGCCTGCTACCGGTCTCAGCTCTCCTAGTGGAATCAAGCCTTGATCTACTGGCGTAAACGTGTTGGCATTTATCTGTAGACGGTGATTTAAAATCGTACCGCTTCCCTCACCGTTAAGATTAAAATAAGCATGGTTGGTCAGATTAACGATGGTAGGTTTATCTGAAGTTGCACTATATTCTATGTTAACACTATTGTTTTCTGTTAGGGTGTAAACGACTACCGTTTTTAGGTTACCAGGGAATCCTTCTTCCATATCCGGTGAGGTGTAACTCAATTCCAAGGTATACGCATTAGGCTGATGCGCTTCCCAGACCTTATCTTGAAATCCATGTTCGCCACCGTGCAGGGCGTTCGCGTTATTGTTTGGGGCTATGGTATACTCTTTTCCATCAATTTTGAATTTACCTGCTGCAATACGATTTCCAACTCTACCAATAGTTGCTCCGAAGTAGGATTCGGGGCCATTTACATACGCTTCTGTACTTCCCCTTCCGATACAAACATCAACTAATTTTCCGTTTTTGTCAGGTGTCCACAAGCCTACTATTCTGCCGCCATAATTTGTCATCGCCATTTGAAGCGACCCTTTTTTCAACCAGTATAGTTTTACCGGTTTCCCTTCTATTATCGTATCAAAGTCAGCTGCCTTCAAATTAGACTCAAAACTCGTTTCTATTTCGGCCTGCACCTCTTTTAATGAACCTTTCTTATTCTCTTCCTTGCAAGATTCCACTGCCATTATTCCTACAAGAAGCGCGAACAAGATATAGAGTTGTTTATTAAGTTTCATAGTGTGAAATGTCTTGGTTTCTAGTTTTGTTCGTTTAATTTCTTAATCAAGTTTGCTTCGTCCTGCCTGTAGGGTGTACCGTCCTTTCTGAATACTTCATGAAACCATTCATCGGGCTCGGACCCATCTTCAATCGGCGTATCCCACATATATTTGGTATTTGATTTCCCGGCGACTAGGCCCCAATTAATGGCTCCAATATTCTCCTTTTTTAAAAGGGGAAGGATATTTGAAAAACGGCTGTTTCTCGGTCTCGCCATATACTCTGTACAGATCATAGGTCTTCCATGGCTTTTTAATAGGTCGATAACATGTCCATGATGTTTTTCATCTTCGTAGTTGTGATAGCTTATGATATCGGAATTCAACGCTTGAAAGGCATTCAGTTCATGAAAATTCCATCGCCAAATACCAGCTGTTAGTGGTTGGCTAGGGTTTACCTCTCGTGCCCAAATAAAAATGTTTCTCAACAAAACAATAGAGTCTATACCTTTATCCATATTGCCTGGTTCATTGTAGAGATCCCACATTAGCACTCTTTTGTCGTTTTTAAATGTGTTCATCACGTCCTTTACATATGTTTCCAAAGCGGGATAATTCTTTTCTTCCTTAAAATTAGGTTCTCCAGGGTCCTGTATCCAACCGGAATTATGCACGCCAACCTTGGGGTCGGGCTGTTTCCCTGCCTTGGGGGTCTTTCCCCAGACATCGTCAAAAAAAACGAACATGGTCTTTATCCCGTGCTTATCTGCAATACCCAAATAGGTTTCTACTCTGTTGATAAAGCCTTTAGGGTTAGATTTATAGGCGAGACTGTGTAAATAGACTCTCATAGTATTGAAACCGATTCCGGCAGCAAAGCCGAGTTCCCTATCTATAGTCTCGGGATCAAAAGTGTTTTCTTGCCACATTTCCAATTGATTGATCGCTGTACTGGGGTTAAAGTTTGCACCTGTCATCCAATCGTGTTTCGTATACCAATTTTCGGATTTTTCGACTGACCATTTATTTTTTACCAGTAGGTTTTCCTGTGCCATTCCTATGAAAGCTGTACAAAATAGCAGTGCAATTAGTAATGGTTTTTTCATGTGTTCTAATCTATTAAGCCGTTATATATTTTGTGTTTTTAGATTCGTTTTGAAACCAATTGAGAAGCTTTATTTAGGTCCTTCAAAGGATGTAAATTTCTAGCGATATCCCTTTTTGTTCGGTGTGGAAGCCATATAGAAGACAAGTTCACCCCCCACCATAATATCAGCATGGTCTATAAATGGTCTGTCCAATGTTTTACCGTTCAAGCTTACTTTATTTACATATACGTTTTTATCCGACTGATTTTTGGCCGTGACCGTAAACGACTTTCCGTTATCCAACTGCAGCGTTGCATTTTTTATGGAAGGGCTACCAAGGGCGTATTCTGGCGAGCCAGGGGCTACGGGATAGAAACCCAAAGAGCTAAAAATAAACCATGCGCTCATCTGCCCAAAGTCGTCGTTACCGCTTAGACCGTCCGCACCTGTTTTATATTTTTCCTTTAGGATCATACGTATTTTATCTTGGGATTTCCAAGGGGTATCGGTCCAGTTGTATAAGTAGGGTATGTGGTGTGAGGGTTCGTTCCCGTGCACATAGTTCCCTATGATGCCCTCTCTAGTAATATCTTCTGTGTTTTCAAAATACTTATCGGGCAGTTCCATAGTGAATAGGGAATCTAGATGAGCAGAGAAACGTTTCTTACCGCCCATCATATTGATCATTTCTTCTGGGTATTGGGGAACGTACAAACTGTAGTTCCATGAATTGCCCTCTATAAAACCTTGTCCGTGGGTATCCAATTCATCAAAATCCTTTTTAAAACTACCGTCATCCAGTCTAGGACGCATAAAGCCGCTTTTAGGTTCATAGACGTTCTTGTAATATTCGGATCGTTTTATAAATTCATCATAAATGGCGTTCTTACCTAGCTTCTTAGCAACCTGGGCAATCGCCCAGTCGTCATAGGCATATTCCAAAGTCTTGGATACCGAAGCCCCATTTTTATCCTCGGGCACGTAGCCTTTGTCCATATAATATTGCAAACCATCATAGTAGCCAGTTCGAGCGGTAGTACTCATGGCGTTGAGGGCATATGCTACATCAAAATCGTCATTGCCCTTAACAATGGCATCCGAAATCACCGAAACACTATGATACCCGATCATGCACCAGTTTTCATTTGCATAATGGCTCCAAACCGGAAGCATACCATGAACACTCTGGCCATAATGGGCTAGCATGGATTTTATCATATCGGCATTTCTTTTAGGCTGAAGGATGTTGAAGAGCGGATGAAGTGCGCGGTAGGTATCCCAAAGCGAAAAACTAGTATAATTCGTAAAACCATCGGCTTTATGTGTATTCATATCAAGTCCCATATATTGCCCGTCTACATCCATATATTCAGTAGGCCCTAAAAAAGCATGGTACATTGCGGTATAGAAGTTGGTCTTGGCCTCTTCGTTTTCCTCTGGGAGTTCAACTTTTTGCAGTTCAGTATTCCAGGTGTCATAGGCCTGTCCTCTCACCGATTTAAAATCCCATCCAGGTATTTCAGCCTTCATATTCTTTACGGCACCCTCGGAACTTACAGGAGATATGGCAAGTTTGATCTTGAGTTTTTCCTCTTTTTCCATATCAAAATCAAAATACATACGTATGCGCTCTCCTGCTATTTCGGGAAAATTTTTGGTCTCGTCAAATTTTTTCCAGAAGCCTTTATAAGGATGTTCGTCGTAACGTTCCCTTCCGTATTCCAAAATAGGTTTGCTAAAACTCATAGCAAAATATACGCGTCTAGTCCTAGACCAACCATTCGTTTGCCGGTATCCTGTTACCAAGGTATCGTTCTCTACCCGTACAAAGGTCCAAACGTTCTTTTCATCATGGTTATAGATACCTGCCACGAGGTCAAGTATAACATGCGAGCGTTCTGCTTTGCTAAAAGTATATTGGTGCATCCCTACGCGACTACTAGCAGTCAGTTCAGCTTTGATATCATAATCCAATAGATCTGCTGTATAATATCCAGGTTCGGCATGTTCCTTTTCATGTGAAAAACGGGAACGGTAACCGCTATCTGGGTCGCTCTCGGTACCGGGATTCATTTTGAGTACTCCTGTAGTGGGCATGATTAAAAAATCACCTAGGTCGGAATGTCCTGTACCGCTAAAGTGCGTATGGCTAAAACCTACAATGGTATGATCATCATGTTGATATCCTGCACAATACTTATAAACATCCGGATTATATTTTCCGTTTACAGCATAGGGGATTGTATCGGTATCAGGACTTAATTGAATACTGCCAAAAGGGAGGGTGGCGCCTGGATACGTATGGCCCATTTTAGCCGTACCAATCATAGGATCTACATATTTGGCAAAGTCCTTTTCAGTTTTTGTGACGGTATTTTTTGTGGATTGTGCACTACTTAAGAATGCGCAGCAGCTAAATAGCAGTAGTAATAGTCGATTTCGTTTTTTCAAATTATTATGGTTTTGATGTATGGATTCTATTACTAGATTCGAGTTTATGGCTTTTATCTGGTTAGTTTAAGTTTCGGGTAGCTTTATTTTTTTGAAGCATCCGGTGCTACTCCCTCAAAGGTCATTACAATTGGTTTTATGGTCCCATCTTCATTGAACTCCATTTTATCCATACAGGTTACACGGTGATCACGATCTTCATTCGGGATTGGCCTACGGTGGTATACCATAATGTATTCATCAGAATCTTGTCTTTTGATAACCGAATGATGACCTGCCCCTGTAGCTATATCTCCCTCGCTAGACTCTAAAATAGTTCCTATTCGTTTATAAGGTCCAGTTGCTTTTTCGGCCATGGCGTAGGCTACTTTATAGCTCCCGTTTGTCCACCCACCTTCTGACCACATAAAATAATAGATACCGTTTCTCAAAAACATGAACGGACCTTCAACATAACCTTCTGGTGTAATTTCCTTGAACGGATTTCCGTCTTCCCAAGGGATGAATCCGGTAAAGTCATCGTTTAGTCTGCCAAGGTTGCAATGGCTCCATCCACCATAGAAAAAATAGTGGGTACCATCGGTATCCTTAAAAACGAACTGGTCTATGGGCTGGGCATCATTATAAAAATCGGATACTAAGGGCTTGCCCAGATAATCTTGGTAGGGTCCGCTAGGATTATCCGCCACGGCGATACCGATACCTCCAAAATGATTAATGTCGTTGTTGGGGTCGTAGCCATCCCTACTTGGTCGTTGAACGTCATTGGCACCAAAAAAGAGATAATATTTGTCCTCTTTTTCAATAATGGAAGGTGCCCATAACGCCTGTCGCAGCCATTTTATTTTTGTGGTATCCAAAATACGCTCGTGTTTTTCCCAGTCTACCAGATTTTTAGAAGAGAAGGCATCGAAGTGAAGTTGTTTGCCATAATCATCGGAAAAGGTTGGGAATACCCAATAGGTGTCATCGAATACGATACCTTCCGGATCGGCGTACCAACCTTCGAACAAAGGATTATTATTTTGGCTTGAGTCTTGAGAAATACAGGTTGTGCCTAAAAGAACAAAAAGAAGAAGTATATATAATTTTTGCATTCGTATTGAAACTTATAATTAGTAATTATTTTATCTAAACGCTTTAATTTAAGTGCAATTAATTTACCAAATAGCTTCGTTGTTTTAATCCGAAGTTCGTTATCCAGCGTTGAACTCCGATTTCAGTTTTTCTATACCGTAACATAGCTACTCATTTAATTCACTGATTACTTCGAGATTTATTTTCTTAACGGCATCGATATTCATTTTATCCACTTTTCTGTCATAGGTCATAAAGCCGTTGACCTCACCTTCAACGTCTGTGGTTTGTGTATAGATCGCACCAGAAAAACCAGCTTTAACCAGTTTTTTCAATTCTTTGGCATACGCTATGTACTGCGCCGTAGTCTCTTGAGAATTCTTGAACTTTACGTAGCCCCAATTGTTATCGGGTTTCCATAGATGATCCTTTACGGCCAGTCCTATACCACCGTACTCGCCTAGAACATTGGTGCGTTGGGCATCGTACAGATACATGGCCGGTCCTGGGTAATTGTGCAGGTCTACGATGTCACCCGTGCGGTAAAAGTTGCCGCCACTTGCGGCATTCACAAGCCGACTCGGGTCATAGGCCTTGGTCCAATCAGCGATTTCTTCGGTCTTGAACTGGCCCCAAGCCTCATTAAAAGGAACCCATGATACGATACTTGGATGGGAATATAGGTAATCCATAATGCCCTTCCATTCTTTGCGATAGATAGCTTCTGATTCTGCTGTTCTTCTAAATTCGGGACCGTCGAAATACTTGCGCATCTGCCATTGTGGCCCTTCACCTCCATTGGGCATATCCTGCCAAACCAAAATACCCAATCGATCACAATGTGTGTACCATCGAGCCGGTTCTACTTTAACGTGCTTACGGATTAAATTAAAACCAAGTTCCTTAGTTTTTACTATATCGTATTTTAAGGCTTCATCCGTAGGCGCTGTATATAGCCCATCCGGCCACCAACCTTGGTCCAATGGTCCGAACTGAAAATAATCCTCGTTGTTCAGTTGCATCCTCACCACACCATGATCATCTTTTTTCATTGCTATTTTTCGCATTCCGAAATAACTACCAACCTTATCGGTCATTTTTCCATCACATATCAAGCTAATGGAAAGGTCATAAAGAAAAGGGGACTCCGGAGACCATAACTTGGGATTGTCAATTGGAATTTTTAACTCTTCACCTATGGCTGCTTTAGTAGTGGCTATTATAGTGCCACCATCGATTAAGGAAACGACTACCAAATCTCCATAAGACGCACCTTCTACCGAAGCGGAAACCTTTATTGTTCCGTTATCAATATCTGGTACTGTCTTTACTTGAGTAATACGTTGTTTGGAAACAGGCTCCAACCATACGGTCTGCCATATGCCCGTGACCGGTGTATACCATATGCCCTCAGGCTTTTTTACCTGCTTGCCCCTAGGTTGAGGGCCTTCATCGGTAGGATCCCAAACCTTTACGATGATGGTTTGTTTTCCGTCTTCAAGAAAAGGACTAATATCAAACGAGAAAGGGGTGTAGCCGCCTTCGTGTTGCCCTATTTTAATATCGTTCAGCCAAATTTCCGCTCTCCAGTCCACAGCTCCAAAATGTAAAAGGATATCCTTGCCTTTCCATTCTGATGGGATTGTGAACTGGGTTCGGTACCAAAGTTCATTGTTTGACCCTACTTCCTTCATTACACCTGATAAACTTGACTCCACAGCAAAAGGAACTAAGATTTTTCCATCGAAACTTGAGGGTAGGACTTTGCCTTTAGGCCTTATGGCATAAGCCCATAGACCGTTGAGGTTCTTCCATTGTTCCCGTTCCATAATCGGACGGGGATATTCGGGCAAAGCATTTTCGTGGTCGATTTTAGGCCCCCATTCTGTTTTTAGTTTATCTCCGGCCGGTTTCCATTGGGCAACTAAACCAGTGCTTAAAATAAATAGGACCAATGTAAATAGAGATTTTACCATATGGTTATTTTTAAGTTGAGCATCATTTAAAGGGTTTAAGTTAATACATTTAACGGTGACTTTAAATGCTTCGTAACAGTAGTTGTGCGGTGATGGTCTATTGTGTCAAGAAACTTCCCATGATACTGTTATTTTGAAACAGATCTCAGGAATCTTGTTATAAATTAGCCTGATTACGATTCTTAAAAAGGTCGAGTTTCCTGATTTCCCGCAATAGGTTCTAAGAATTGGCTCTTATTTGTTCTTGAAGTTGGAAGGCCATCAATGTTATCAAGGTATGTGTGTATAACCAAAAAAAAGTGATCTCGGCAAGAATCGAACT
>CAZMUV010000129.1:0-6327 GCA_964569345.1 uncultured Maribacter sp.
GTTCTAATCACTTTAATACCCATTGCCGAAAGAATTTTCAAATCATCCTTTAACTCTTCAATTGTTGGCTGAACTTCCCGTGTTTTTTCCCTATAGCCACCATATGAAATAGCTAAATAATCTGGATTTCCTAAAATGTCTTTAGCGCTTAAATTTGATTTTTGCTTCACTATGGTTGTATTACTTGTTGATTTGGTATTTTATTATATAAAAAAACCATAACTGCTGGTAAAATACAAGCAACTAATTTTAAACGATTTTCCATAATTTTCATTAGTAGCAATAGTATATTCCATTACTCTAAAATATTGGTATATCTAGATTTAACTACATTATACGTTTGCTTCTTCTCTCGATGTATATCTACAATACCCCAATACTCTTCATTTGGAGTTCCATCATAAGGAACTCCTGTACTATTGGGCGCCCAACCACCTATATCTTGTGTAGATGGATTCCCTGCTTTCCACCAGCCATCGGTAAAAGAAAACAAGGCAACCCCAGAGCATATTTCTAGATTATTAAAAACACTTTCTAAGACAGCATCATTAGCAGCAGCCTGCGCTTTTTCATTTACTCCTTTGTCATAACCCGCTTTCGTAATGGTCATATAACTATCTCCACCAGCTTCTGACAGGTACATTGGTTTGTTGCTCACTGCTTTCCATTGTTCAAATAGTTCTTCTGGATTATCCCAACGATAAACATTCATACCCCATACATCGATGTTGGGTGAACTAGATAATGCCAATACATCAGGCAATTCGCCATGAGCTGTGGTTACTGGGTGGTTCTTATCAATTTCATGAATGGTGATAGCCGCCATATCCATCATTTTATACCAATTTTCAATGTCATTTTCAAACCGTTCAGGATGGTAATTATATTCATTCCCCAGCTCCCACATTAAGATGGCTTTGTGATTCTTGTATTTTTCAACATAAGCACTATACGTACCCGATAATATATCATAGACCCCTTCCTGATTGTATCCAAAGCCTATAATCACCTTAAAACCTGCTTCGCTTATTTCATCTAGTACTGCGCTATTATCTATTGGTTCATAAACGCGAATCGTATTTATACCCGCTTCCTTCATCAAAGCTAAATCTTCAGTCAAACCGGAAAAATCTCTTTTAGTACTTCCTATGGGAACCGGATGATAACAAATACCCTTTATTAGATAAGGTGTCTTGTTTACTAAGATTTTTCTTTCTTTTACAGTCACGCTTGTATCTGTCAAACTAGTTGTGCAGGAAGCTATGAACGCTGCTAAAAAAAATAACTTCAAAATTCTAATCACACTATTGTTTTTAGTTGATAACATTATTATTTCATAATACAAACAGTGATAGAATCTATCTGCCCAGATCTTTGAAATAACATAGCACTAAATTCCTTCCCTAACTGTAATGCATTAATAAACTGCCTTTCACCAGTATTAAAAATCACTTCAATTTGTTCTTTATCAGCAAGTTGATATATAATGGGTACTTGGCAATACGTAAAACAAAGTGCGTTCTTCTTTAAAGATATTTCCTTCGTGGATCCATCAATAGATATATATTGAAACGCTTCATCATTTTTTAGAAATTCTTGTTTTTGTAATAGTACAGGTGCAAATTTAATTTCTCCGTCAAAAACATGGATTCCAAGTTCTCCAAAACGGCTGAGTAAATCCTCTTTAACCTGCCCAGTCATTCCTGGTTGCTGCGCTCCTTTACCACCTGGTGTATGAGAATAGGGATCCGTTGGAAACGCCCCATAAAGCTCTGGAGATTTATGTACCCCTATTCCAGCGTTTATCTCATAATAATGTTCCAAAAGACGGCCAATAGTTTCATCGCTTTCCTTCTCTTCAATAGCCTTTAAACAACATTCTTGAACGGCAAGTGCCAATTTAGACACCATGTGCCAATAGATAGAACCTAAGCCTTCATAGCCGTAAAAGGTTCCAGACCTACCCGTAAAGGATTTATGATTAAAAACGTCTTCAAAAACTTGAAGTAATTCTGTTTTTTCCTTCTGTACCAAATCGGAATACGATTCGCCTAAATTATCCAAGGCCGTTTCCAAACTTTTTGCATTGTTAAATTTTCCATTAAAATGATACGTCCCCACAACATCCTTTTCAATCACTTGAAGGTTTCCATCCTTTAGTAGTTGTGGTAACAAACGTGATGAAAAAATTGCGCTCTCGGGTATATTGTTTCTTTCTGTGAAACGAGGTAGCTCCTTGTTCGGATATAAAAGATAACTGTACTGATCTTCTCGAAACAAAGCACTTTGTTTTAATGCGTCCAATACCTCAAGAGACGCTTTAGAAGTCAAAAATCCTGAACTTAACACCGCAACCTGACCTTCCAACATTTCACTCAAATAGGATATAGAAACCTCATCTTTATTCTCTATCGTCATTAAGTTATACGCATGGTACAAATTATCCTTACGCTTATTTGCGCTAATAGAATGATCTATATACAGGAGCGCTAACTCAGAAAATCGTAGTAACTCGTTTTTAGTAATATCATCTTTCCGTGCTGAAAAACCTTTATCGTAAATAGAAGTTCTATAATCACTAGCTGCAATCCCTAAACCATCCATAACCGCTTTACGGTCTTTATTGGATAAGTCACTAGCCAAAGAACCAATTTGTTCTTGCAGTATGCTTACCGTTTCCTTAAAGAACAAATTCAACTCTGTGGAAATGGGCATTTTTTCCACCGAGGCATTTTCTACCATCTTCTTGAAGAAAGTAAAAAACCGGCGCATATAGTAGAGTGTAACCATTGAAACCCCGTTACCTACCAAGGCATTGTTGGCATCATTCCACTCTGGTCTTTGCGTATTCATCCAAATACCACCCTCAGGTATAAGGTTAGAACACTTAGCCAATACGGTTGCTAATAATTTTTCTATTAAGTTAACCCTATAAATATCCTTTTCGGGTGTAAATAACAACGAGGCATCAGCTCCGAGCATACCGCGCTTCTCTCGAATTTCATTATCTAAATCCTCGTTAAAATCAATCGTATCCTTAGGATTTTTCAACAACTCCCCATAGGGCTTTATCACATAGGGCACGTTAGCATATACAAAGAAATCGGTATTAAAATAGGATTCCAACTTTTTGGGATAATAGGCTTCTATAAACTCAAGAAATTTTAAGAGATATATAATCTGGTGATCACCCCAATAGCCAATATAGGACCAAGGATCGTCTGGTTCTATGGTCTCCCAGTCAAAACCGTCTTTGGTTACTCTATAAGGGTTGTAACCATCAAAAGTTGTTGCATTTAAAAATTTATGAATCATATTCTCCATAAATTCAGGATAAGAATGAGCCAAGGCTTCCCAATTTTGAAAAATATCTCTCCAATTACCTTGATAATCAAGCACTTTTGAACCGTCTACCTCATTTCTAGTATTTATAGAGAATTTATTCCAAGGTCTACTCGGGTCTCCATGTCTTCGACTAAACTTCAAAGGCAGATATTCCAAACATAAACGGCCAAAATTCCTATCCTTACTTTCCCATGCCAATTCCTTTAATTGCGGCAATTGAATAGTTGCTGGCAAGCCCACCAATATAGATTCGTTCTGGGCAAATACTTCTTTATTGGCTTTGCTTATATACCTGATGAAATCCTGTTTTTCTATGGTATAATTATCATCAAAAATACCGCCTCGCATAATATTAAAAAGTACGTTGGCATAGTGCCTGGTATTTCTTCTTTTATCAGCAGTGATTTGTTTACCGTCTGCGGCAGTTGTCAACTTTAAAAGATTCTTTTTGCCGAGCTCAACGTCTTTTAGTATTGCCTTCTTAAGGTTTTTATCGTTTTTTATTCTTTGAGATAGATTGATGACGGCAGAAGGTCCTTGATTTACATTTGCAACAATGAGCCACTCTTTCTCTGCGTCAGCAGCCAGGTCTAAATCTGAAACAACCAAATACGCACCTTTCTCTGCCCTAACATCCTTTTCCTCATTGACTGTTCCAGCTTTCCTAAAGGCATTAAGCTGTAAAGAAGACAATAGCACTTTTTGGGAATCCAAACCAATAGACCAAACTACATTGGCCTTCAGCGCTTCACTAGGTTCTGCCTTATCTACAATAATAGCACTAAGGGTAAAAACACCTAAACCTGACTTTTCTAAAAGTTCACTTTTTTTGTAGGCATCTACCAAATTACTAGACGCAACTTGTACGTCTGTAGCTATTCCGTATGGTAATACATTCTGTAACCCATCCAAAAGCTTAACCTTTACAGCGTTTCTATTTGTATTAAGCAGCGTACTCTTTTTTACAAAACCGAACTCAGTACTGGAGTTCCATTCACATCTGTACCTAAGACTAAGGTCATGGTTAATCTCCTCAAATATCAACTTGTTACCATACTCATTTTTATATAGATTTCTGGTGTAGTTAAATACACCGGTATATCTATCCGAGAACGGTTCCCATACGACCTTTTTTTCCGAAGATTCTACCAAGAAAATCGTTTTACTACCGGTAGTCTCAAAAGATTCGGTAATCTTATCATCTGTGTAATAAGGAAACAAGGAATACTCACTATTCTTTCTCCCTGCCGTCAATCCGCCGTTACTGGATATGAACATCCAATGATCAGAATCACTAACAATACTCATAAAGAAGGGACGAAGGGAGTCGCTGTTTTCTATTTTATAAAAACCTTCATTGTTTATTTTAATATAATCCATCGTTAAAACACTATAATCGGTTATTTACTATTTTAAATTTATTTGGTCACAGTAGCTTTGAAAATACCTTAATACTTGTTTATTTTCTAACCAGCATTTCTTCTACCTCTTCTAAAGATTTTCCTTTAGTTTCTATTACAAACTTTTGAATAAATAGGATTGCTAATAAAGAAAATAGTGCATAAATGCCAAAAGTTAGTGTTGGACCAAAATTAGAAAGTTCCCATGGGAATATTTGAGTAACAGAAAAACTAACCAGCGAGTTAAAGAATCCCACAACTGAAATTGCAATACCTTTTATTTTAGTTGGAAATACTTCAGATAATAAAGCCCACATTACAGGCCCCAAAGAAATGGCAAAAGATGCTACATACAATAAAATTGCAATAAGTACCAAGGTTGCATTAATTTGTATAAAGTTTGAAATTTGATTTCGTTTAAAGTCGAGAAATTGTGCGTCATCTAATTTCTGTTCAATAGCTTCAAAAAGCATTCCTTGACTTTCAAAAGATTGTCCGTTTAAATCTGAAAGAAGTGTTCTAATTTCTACACTTTCAACCTTTGCAAGCGTATCCTCATTAAACTCATAAGTAGCATTATTAAAAGCAAAAGCAGCCATTAGCAAAGCTATAGTCATAAAACTAGAGCCTATAAGTAATAACGGTTTTCTTCCCAACCGGTCTATTAACCAAATAGCTACTAAAGTAAAAACAAGATTTGTTAAACCTACAACGATTGCTTGTAAAAAAGCAGAATCTGTGCTACCTCCAGCTTGCTCAAAAATGGTAGGCGCATAATAGAAAACAGCATTAATACCCGTAATTTGTTGGAAAAAGGCAATGCCTAAAGCAATTACCATAATAACGGAATATTTACTTTGAAAAATATCAGCTAATTTCCCCTTAGGTTCTTTTTTATCAACTCCTTTTTGAATTTCTATAATTGTTGTTTCGGCATATTGCTCACCCCCTATTTTCATTAATACTACACGAGCCAATTCTACTTTATTCAATCGTTGAATCAACCATCTTGGACTTCTAGGCACCGTAAATAAGGCCAGGAAATAAATAAAAGCTGGTATCGCCTCAACACCAAGCATCCAACGCCAACTATCGCCTTCCATCTTTACTAAAAAATAGTTCGAAAAATAAGCTACCGAGATACCAATAACAATGTTTAATTGGTTGAAGGAAACCAAGCTTCCTCGTAATTTTGATGGTGCGATTTCTGCAATATAAATAGGCGCAATCAATATTGCCCCACCAATTCCAATACCACCAATAATCCGGGCGATAATAAATTCATTATAACCCGTAGCCAAAGCTGACCATGTTGCCGAGACAGCAAAAAGTGCAGCAACTGCGATTAGCACTTTCTTTCTACCAAATTTATCTGCAAGCGGCCCGGCAAGTAGATTCCCTGCCATAGCTCCAAAAACTACACAACCAACAGCAAACCCAAGCATGGCATCTGTCATCTCAAAATAGATAGTTATGCCCTTGATAGCGCCAGAAATAACAGCACTATCAAAACCTAACAAAAACCCACCTAACGCAACAATTAAGCTGATTAATACAGTGTAAGATTTATTCATTTGAACGG
>CAZMUV010000129.1:6427-8109 GCA_964569345.1 uncultured Maribacter sp.
GACAATGTTTTGGACTTATCCCATCCCGTCTGTTCCAGAATATCTATTTCACCACAAGCGGGCCACCCTACACTCCCGTACTCATCGCCAAAATAATTTCCAGGCTCATCTATATTCGCCCCTAAAGTCCAAATAGCGGGCCAGGTACCCTGTTCATTTGGTAATTTTGCTCTGACCTCTACTTTACCATAAGTAAATACATATTTTGAATTCAATCTGGCTGACGTATATGATTTTGTAGCACCGCCGGTCGTGAATTCTTCTTTAATAGCATTTATTTTCAGCGTTCCATTACTCACATTGGAATTTTCGGAACGGTTTGTATAATGTTGTAATTCTCCATTGTACCAACTTCCGTTATTCGGGGGTATCACTTGATGAAACCACTTATCCACATCAAGACTACCTTCGTTGTCAAACTCGTCATAAAAAACCAAGGTTGTAAATAACTCATCGGATTTATAAACAGTAACGCTTACCGTTTCATTTATAAACTCCCCAGTGTTCGAATAAGCCCAGACCACAACGCTATACGTATTGGTTCCTTCTTCAGAAAAGACATACTCCATAGTTCCTGAATCACTATCCAGTACATCTCCATTATCAAATCTAAAGGCGAATTTAGTCGCATTAACAGCTTCCGCAGTTACTCGTACAAGGCCAGAACCATCGCCGTTGGGGTTTTGTTCATCGGCGCCCACCAAAGTAACTTCAACGGCTAGGTTGGTAACATTGTTATCAGCAACAAGCGCATCCCCAGAGCTACATGAACTAGCAATACATAACAATAAAAAAATAATGTTTATATAGCTCATTGTTCTAAAAAGATTACACCTAGTATTCTTTTGTACTTTCATTATTCAACCTATTTACGCTGATATGCTATTCGTATAACTGGTGTTCTTATATTTTTTCTAATTGTAAAAATAAAGGTTATCTATATACACAGTAATGCTTGCATCATTAGCTACTAAATTATCCAATAATATTTGAGTAACTTGAGATCTATCCATTGCAAAATCGTCTAATGGGATATCTACACTTACCCATTGACCTTGTGTTACTGTTCCAACAGATTCCAAGTCTTCCTGTGCAGGGTCTACTGCTGTATTTACTAACTTAATTCCTAACTCTGATCCATCAGCAGTCCAATAATCAAAATGTACATGGGTCATAGCTGTCAAATCTGTAGGATTTCCATAATCCGTTACGATTCCCGTAAAATCGAGATTAAAATATTTAATGGTATTGTTTCCTTCTAATTGAAATTCTTCAAAACCGGCACCAGACCATTCCGTTGGTAATTCACTAACAGTGATTGGTGTATATGCGTCACTGTATATTGAGATTACATTAGCAGCATCAATTGTTGGTGTAGGTGCAGCAGCACTAGGTTCTGTAGGGGGTGCACTGTAGAAAAATAAATTATCAATATAAATATTTGCCGTATTGCCTAAAGCATCAAATAAAATTTGAGTAATTTGAGAACGGTCAAGGGCATAATTATCTAATGGAATATCTACACTAACCCAAGTTCCTAATTCTATGGTCTCTGGAGATTCAATATCTTCCTGCGCTGGATCAACAGCAGTATTAACAAATTTGAGACCTAGTGTTGAAACATCTAGAGACCAATAATCAAAATGAACAAAATCCATTCCTGTTAAATCTGTTGGATTTCC
>CAZMUV010000130.1:0-7751 GCA_964569345.1 uncultured Maribacter sp.
TTAAAATGGGTAAACTACTTACAGGATTTAAAAAAAGAAGGGAAACTTTCTAAAGATTTATGGATTACAAGTTCAGATAATTTTGCCTCTTGGGGAGGCGGTGGAGAAGAATACCATGTCGAAGATTTGAATAAATTGATTCATGCAGTTGACTTCATTTCTATGCACACCTATCCAATGCATGATACACACTATCAACCTGAATTTTGGTTAAAATCAGATGACCAGGAAGACATGACGGATATAGAAAAAACAGATGTTGCAATGTTAAGAGCACAGAAGTATGCTCAGATGCAATTTGAAAATGTACAGAAGTATATGAAGAGTCTTGGCGTAGACAAGCCAATTCATATTGGTGAAACTGGATGGGCAAGTTTCTCAACGGGTCAGTATGGACCAGATGGATCTAAGGCATGTGATGAGTATAAAGAGGCGCGCTATTATCAGCATATGCGTAGATGGACCAATGAGGTAGGGATGTCCTGTTTTTATTTCGAAGGATTTGACGAGCCCTGGAAAGGTGGTGATAATGCAGGGAATTCAGAAAAACATTTTGGCTTAATGACAGTAGATGGTAAAGCTAAATACGCCCTTTGGGGTGAAGTAGATAAAGGCTCTTTTAAAGGGTTGTCTAGGAACGGAAACCCTATAACTAAAACCTATGGTGGTGATAAGGATGCATTAATGAAAGATGTATTAGTGCCACCATCAGAAGATGAAATAAGCACACAGAAGTAGAATAAATATTTTAACTGATGAAAACCGACAAGTATGTTTTACTTCTTTTTTTAGCATTTGTAATCATGAGTTGTACTGAAAAACAAGAACAATTAAATGTAGAGGTTTATGAAACGTCGGCTAGTGGACATCAACTTACAAGACTAACTGAATTTACTTCTGGGGATTCTATTGTTAGCATAAAACTATTGCCTGACGAAAAATACCAAACTATCACTGGATTTGGAGGTTCGTTTACGGAAGCGTCAGCATCATTATTAAATAAAATGAGTAAAGATAATCGTGATAAAATTATGGAAGCCTACTTTGGTGAAAGTGGAGCGAAATATTCTTTAACACGAACCCATATGAATTCCTGTGATTTTTCTCTAAGTAACTATTCCTATGCGCCCGTAGCGCGAGACCTTAATTTAGAGCATTTCTCTATTGATGAAGACCGTAATGATATTATCCCTATGATTAAGGAGGCTATGGTAGTATCAAAAGACGGGTTTAAGATAATTGCCTCACCTTGGACTGCACCACCATGGATGAAAGACAATAAGGATTGGAGGGGCGGAAAACTTTTGCCTGAATACAATGATACTTGGGCCTTGTTCTTTTCAAAATATATTAACGCCTACAAAGCCGAGGGAATTAATATTTGGGGATTTACAGTTGAGAATGAACCTTTAGGAAATGACAATAACTGGGAAAGCATGCATTTTACAGCGGAAGAAATGACCAGTTTTGTTCAAAACCATCTTGGTCCCAAATTGGAAGCTGATGGACATGATGTTAAAATATTGGGTTACGATCAAAATCGTGAACATTTAACCGATTGGGTGGACGTAATGTACAAAAGCGAAGCTACTTCAAAATATTATGATGGTGCTGCGATACATTGGTACGCCAGCACATATGAGGTTTTCCCTGAGGCGTTACAATATGCGCATAGCAAGGCACCTAGAAAACATTTGATACAAACGGAGGCCTGTGTAGATGCTGAAATCCCAAAATGGCAAGATGATGCTTGGTATTGGAGAAAAGAAGCAACCGACTGGGGATGGGACTGGGCGCCTGAAAAGGATAAATATCTGCATCCGAAATATGCTCCTGTCAATCGGTATGCGCGAGATATTATTGGATGTATGAACAACTGGGTAGATGGTTGGATAGATTGGAATATGGTATTGGATAAACAAGGTGGGCCAAATTGGTTTAAAAACTGGTGTGTGGCACCAATTATTGTAGATGCTGAAAATGACGAGGTCTATATGACACCCCTCTATTACACATTGTCGCATTTTAGTAAATTTATTAGGCCGGGAGCTGTGCGAATAGGTTTTGCACATTCAGACGAAAAACTACTGGTTACAGCAGCCAAAAACCAAGATGGTTCTATTGCGGTAGTTATCTTTAATGAAGAAAAACAAGCAAAAGATATTAACCTGTCTTTAGGAGAACGTAATGTGACTATTCAAATTAATGGGCAAGCAATTCAAACTATAATCATACCGAATTCGAATTAAGTAAAAACCTAAACAACCAAAAACATATGTCAAATCAACAATTAGCAGTAAGCCAGAAAGTTCCCTTTGGGCAAAAAGTGGCCTTCGGTATAGGAATGCTCGCCAATCAAATGTTCCCTGCTTCCTTGGGTATTTTTATGGTTGTGTTAGTTCAAGATCTTGGTTTTCCAGGTTGGATGTGGGGCGTAATTTATTTTTTCCCAAGACTCTTCGATTCGTTTACGGATCCTATCATGGGTTATATTTCGGATAATACCAAATCTAAATGGGGAAGAAGACGACCTTATGTGATTCTTGGTGGTATTGTACTGTGCATTTCATTTATTGCTATGTGGCAACTTTATGAGGATGCTGGTGTTGATTATAATTTCATCTACTTTATGATCTGGTCATTCATCTTTTACTTAGGGATTACTATTTTTAGTGTTCCTTACGTTGCTATGGGGTACGAGATGAGTAATGATTTTCATGAACGTACAAATATTATGGCAACTGCCCAGTGGATTGGGCAATGGGCATGGGTAATAGCTCCTTGGTTTTGGGTAATTATGTATGATGCTGAATGGTTTGAATCTGCAGAAGTAGCTACCCGAACACTCGCCGTTTGGGTTGGGGTCATTTTTGCAATTTGTGCTATAGTACCAGGCATATTTATTAAAAGTAAATCAACATTAAACGAAGACTATTCCCCCCTTAATTTTAAAAACATAGGAAATAGCCTGAAAGAAATATTATCAGGTTTTGTAAGTGCTTTTAAAATGAAATCATTCAGAAAACTATGTATCGCTACCTTCTTAGTGTATAATGCATTTATGACGATTGCATCTTTTTCATTTTTTATCATTGTATACCACCTTTTTAATGGTGATGCAGGTGCAGCAGGAATATGGCCAACACTTTTCGGTTGTTTAGGAGCGCTTGGAACTACCTTTTTTGTAATTCCTATTGTGGCTAAGATGTCTAAAAACATGGGAAAAAAGAAAGCCTTTTTGATTTCACAGGCAATCTCTATTTTTGGATATTTGATGCTTTGGTTCTTATTTGTTCCAGGCAAACCCTATATGTTCATTTTTGCACTTCCTTTCTTCTCCTTTGGTATAGGAAGTCTATTTTTATTGATGATGTCTATGACGGCTGATGTTATTGATTTAGATGAGCTTAATTCAGGTCTAAGAAGAGAAGGGACCTTTGGGGCTATTTATTGGTTGATGGTAAAATTTGGTTTTGCAATTGCAGGCGGTTTGAGTGGAGTTATCATGAGTTTTGTTGGTTTTGATTCAGGTGAAACCCTTCAGCCTGAAGGGGCTATTGATGGTTTGCGATTGGCTTTTTCAGGAATTCCTATACTGGGAACACTCATTGCAATGTATGTAATGCGTGATTATGATGTTACTGAAGAGCGCGCAGGTGAAATTAGGGATGCATTGGATAAACGGGCTAGTGACAAAAATCAAAAACTAACTTCCGTGTATCAGACTGATAAGTTAAATCAACTAGCAATAGCTGACCTTAATGTAGATACTTCTACTGATATTAATTTCAATTCAAAAACTGATGCCGAAATTAAGCTGTTGTTCGCTGATACACTAAATAAAGGACTTCATGGTATGTGTTTTAGTCCTTATTTAGAAGGGCAGAATATTGGCGATGAGCTCTCCGAAGCACAAATACGTCAACGTATGGAAATTATTTTGCCTTATACTAAATGGACACGTTCTTTCTCTTGTACACAAGGAAATGAATTTATTCCAAAATTAGCACGGCAAAAAGGTTTAAAAACTATGGTGGGTGCTTGGATTGGTAGCGATAAAGTTAAAAATGATATTGAGGTTGATGGATTAATTGAACTTGCAAAAAATGGATTTGTAGATATTGCCGTAGTAGGTAATGAAGTCCTTCTAAGAAACGATTTATCTGAAAAAGAAATCATTAGTTATATTAGAAAGGTGAAAGAAGCCATGCCCAACATACCGGTAGGCTATGTAGACGCCTATTATCAATTTATAGAGCACCCTAATTTGGTGGAAGCCTGCGATATGATTTTAGCTAATTGTTATCCTTTCTGGGAAGGATGTAGCATAGAAAAGTCATCTATATACTTAAAACAAATGTACGCTGGTGTAGAACAAGTAGCTAAGGGTAAACCGATTATTATAACGGAAACTGGTTGGCCTAATAAAGGGGATAATACAAAAGGAGCAGAGCCATCAGAAAGTAATGCCATGAAGTATTTTATAAATAGTGCTAATTGGGCAGCTCATAAAGAAATACCTATGTTTTATTTCTCATCTTTTGATGAGTCTTGGAAAATTCACCATGAAGGAGATGTAGGAGCAAGTTGGGGAATTTGGGATAAAAATGAAAATTTAAAATACAACTAAGATGTCATACAGAAACGAAGATTATCGCTTATATACTGGTGTTAAGTTTACACAACATTCGGGAATTGATTTTAGTGGATATTCAATAGCGAAATTAAAAAAACTTTGGAAAGCTACGCTTAATAAGGGAATGCATGGTATCTGCTTTAGTATGTACGAAGATGGACAAGAGCCTGGAGATATTATTACCAAGGAACAAGTTGAGCGTCGAATAAAAATATTGAAGCCCCATTCTAAATGGGTGCGTTCCTTTTCTTGTATTGAAGGGAATGAGCACGTACCTCGAATAGCCTGTAAACACGGTATGAAAACGTTAGTTGGAGCTTGGTTAAGTGATAATAAAGAAGATAACGAAAAGGAAATAGAGGGTTTAATAGGCTTAGCCAAAGAAGGCTGTGTAGATATTGCTGCTGTTGGTAACGAAGTACTATATAGAAATGAATTAACCTTAGAGGAATTACTAGGGTATATAAAACGTGTTAAGGAAGCAATTCCAAATATTCCAGTAGGGTATGTTGACGCCTATTATGAGTTTTCTAGACACCCGGAATTAGTAGATGCAAGTGATGTTATCTTAAGCAATTGCTATCCTTACTGGGAAGGTTGCGACATTGATGGTTCTTTGGGTCACATGCAACAAATGTTTGGACAAGCCACTGCTGCTGCGAAAGGTAAAAAAGTTATTATTACAGAGACAGGTTGGCCTAGCGAGGGTGGAAGTTTAAAAGGAGCGCATTCATCTGCAGAAAATACCATGAAGTACTTTATTAATGCTCAAGTATGGGCAGAAAAGGCAAATGTTGAATTGTTCTATTTTTCATCTTTCGATGAATCTTGGAAAACTGGTGATGAAGGAGATGTTGGCGCTTACTGGGGCTTATGGGATAAAGATGAGAAATTGAAATTTTAAGTAATCTTATTATTTGGTTTGCATTCCCATTATTTTAATGCGGTAATTTATCTCGTAATAAACCATAAACAAAAGTTCCCGCCATGGCTGCTAAAATAACAATGAGCATGGAGTAAATACCCGTTCCAAGCAGTATATACATGGGCCCTGGACAAGCACCGGCTAATGCCCAACCTAGTCCAAAAATAGTACCTCCTAAAATGTACCTAATAAAACTTTTTTCTTTAGGTGGTACTATAATTGCGCTACCATCTATACTTTTAAGTTTGAATTTTTTAATTAAAAAGATACCGCAAATACCCATGAATACGGCGGACCCAATAATACCATACATGTGAAAAGATTGGAACTTGAACATCTCATAAATTCGGTACCATGATACCGCTTCTGATTTTACAAGTACGATTCCAAAAAATATACCAACAAAAAGGAACTTTATAAATTTCATATCTAAAATATCAAGGGAAGAATAAAATGGGTCATTATCAGGCCACCAATAAAAAATCCAATAACAGCTATTAACGAAGGAAGTTGCAAGTTGCTAAGGCCAGAAATAGCATGGCCAGATGTGCATCCGCCGGCATACCTCGTGCCAAAGCCTACTAGAAAACCTCCCAACAACAATATACTGATACCTTTTAGGCTCAAAACTGCATCCCACCCAAAAATCTCGTTTGGTAATAGTGTTTCACCTACATGTGTGAAGTTCATTTTAGCCAAATCGGAAACTGTTTCTGGATTTAATTGAATTGTGCTACCATCGGATAGGAGGTGTGTTGCTATAAAACCTCCGAGGATGGCACCTATAACTACAATGAGATTCCAGCGTTGTGATTTCCAATCAAATTTAAAAAAATCTGAATATTTTCCAGCACCTGAAATCGTACAGAGTGTTCTAAGATTGGAAGACATACCAAAGGTTTTTCCAAAATAAAGCAGCAGTATTAATACGGTTGCAAGAAGAGGTCCGGAAACAAACCACGGCCAAGGCTTTAAAAGAAAATCCATTCAGAAATATTTTAAAATGTTTTAAATTATAATAGTATCATTATTTGAGCTGTGCAAAACTGCTACTAATAGGATTACCAACAAAAATAAAACCCCTCTCAAGGAAGGGTTTTTATCTTATTAGGTCCATTACAAAATGGTAATAAAACTATTTTGGTAATTGTGAATCCATTATGTAATTATACCAATGGTACTCCGTTCAATCGTTTTTCAATTTTCTTCTTCTTTTCTGTCACGCGTTTCATAACGTCCATTAAATTAGAATCTTTTGTTTCTTTATAAATTTCGTTGATACTTAAAATTAATTTTTTAGCTTCTCTAGAAGCCTCAACCCTATCACTAGTTGACATGTTGCTCATTTTTCGTCCTACGAACTCGTCTGCGTGTTCAAGTAAATCCATTACGTCTTTTTTTCAAAGTTAACATAAAAATCAAATTACGCAATTCTTTGTCAATTGTATATTGTTATGGTATAATTAGATTACTAGATTTGTGAAAAATTTAACGCTTTACTTGGGTTTAGGCGGGGTAAATATGTAAAATGAGATGTATGAGGGGCACAAACAGTATTCTAGTTTTGAATGTTGAACGTTTATAGTTGTTTTAGTGGAATTAGGATTGTTGTGAAGTTTAAAGTATTTGTCTGTTTCTGAGCACTTAGAAATGATATCATATTTTGATAAGATAGTAAGAATCCCCGGTTTGAAATCTCCAAGTCTTAAAACTTTTTTTCAATTTTAGTTTTGTATGATTTGCTATCTCTTAGGTTCCCTTCATACTAGTTCATTGCTACCAACTTAATATTTGCGTTCTCAGAACAAACACGTCAGATTTTATTTTCGAAGTTGAAAATATATGAAAAGAAGACTACAGAGGTCTAGTTTAGAGAAACCCTTTGCTTAGTGGAATTAGTATCGGCTTAAAACTTAACTCGAGCAGCTAAGTTTGGTGTAAAACAGGATGAAAATCTGGTTGTTTTGCATATTTTAATTGTTCTATATCCTCGTAAAAGGAAAGTGTATTCCTGTTCATTATTTTTTCTGGAATACTAATATCTCCTATTCTATTCGTGAATTTTACAGTTTCATTTAATTTCGATTTTAGTTGAAACTAAAAAGTATAGTCCTAATAAAATTCATAAAATGAGTTTTTAGTTAATAGGTGTGGTTCTGCTTCACTTTAGAAAAACGATTCTTATTTTTG
>CAZMUV010000131.1:0-7660 GCA_964569345.1 uncultured Maribacter sp.
TTAGATTACAGAGACACGGTAAAAAAGGAAAACCATTCTATTGGGTAGTTGCTGCAGATGCAAGAGCTAAAAGAGATGGTAAATTCTTGGAAAAATTAGGAATCTACAACCCTAATACCAATCCTGCTACAATAGAGATAAATGTTGATAATTCTGTACAGTGGTTACAGAATGGCGCACAGCCAACAGATACGGCTAGAGCTATTCTTTCTTACAAAGGAGTTATGTTAAAGAATCACCTTTTGGGAGGGTTACGTAAAGGAGCTTTAACGGAAGAGCAAGTGGAGGAGAAATTTAACGCTTGGTTAGAAGAAAAAGAATCATCCGTTGCTACTAAGGTTGGTGGTTTGGATAAAGTGAAAGCGGATGCCAAAGCAAAAGCTTTAGAAGCAGAAAAGGAAGTAAACGAGAAGCGTGCTGCTGAAGCTGCCGCTGCATTAGTTCCTGAACCTGAACCAGAAGTAGAGGCTGCTGCTGAGGAAGCTGTGGTTGAAGAGGCTCCTGTTTCTGCTCTTGATGCTGCTATTGAAGAGGCAAAAGGAGATGCTGCCGCACCTTCTGAAGAGAAATAAAGTATAAACGATATGCTTAAGTCAGATTGTTTTTACCTAGGCAAAATCGTTTCTAAATACAGTTTTAAGGGAGAAGTTCTCGTCAAATTAGATACGGACGATCCTGAAATATATCAAAACTTGGAATCAGTGTTTGTTTCTTTAGGAAACAACTTGGTTCCATTTTTTATTGATAGATGCCGCCTTCATAAGTCCGACTTATTGCGTATAGATTTTGAGGAGGTAAAAACGGAATCCGATGCGGATCGTATCATGGGGTCGTTACTTTATTTGCCACTTACCATGCTTCCCAAATTAACAGGAGATAAGTTCTACTTTCATGAAATAATTGGGTTTACTTTGATGGACGCTGTCCATGGTGATATCGGTAAGGTACAAAGTGTAAACGATAGCACGCCACAGGCACTTTTCGAAGTCCAAAAGGGGGATAAGCAGCTTCTTATTCCTATAACAGATGAAATTGTTAAGAAGGTAGATCGTGCGAATAAAACCATTTCCGTTACCACCCCGGAGGGCTTAGTGGAATTGTATTTGGATTCTTAAATTAAATCTTAACCTTCTTAGGATGTAATGGGCTGATTGCTTTCAGAATAGATTGCTTCAAAATATTTAAGAATCAATGTAATACACAAGTTACTCCTATTGAAGAATTGAAATAAAACCCAGGGTATTTAAAGTCTTCTCATACTTCGTAAGACATAACTTTTCTCCTGTTAGTTGGCTAATACTTCAAAATATTGCAGTTCATCGTTATTGTTACCTACTAAAATACCTTGACTAGTACCTATAGAAATGACGGCCATCCGTTTTGCATCTTTTGTGGCGTAAAAGCCTATTTCAGCGCCGCGGTTTACGGTAAACGTGCCTCTTCCATTACCTAAGAGTAGAAGTCCAGTGCCTGCATCGTTTCTAGGGGTTTCTATTTCAGATACGTATAGATTTTCTACCGCCAACACATCTAAAAAACCATCCCCGTTAAAGTCCTGTACAATCATATCATTAATATTTGATAATTGAGCTAATGCAGGAAGCGCAGATACCTTAAATTCTCCATCTCCTAAGTTTTCTATATAGGCAGAGGCAAACATATCCGTTTTATAATGAAGCGAGTTTTTGAGCTGATCTTCCCCGTAAACTTCTTTAAGTTCTAGGGAAGCAAAGACATCATATTTTTGAATTTTATCCTTCAAACCAGGTATTTGTTCAGAAGAGCAGGAAAACCCGCGAAGCGGATAGTGCTTTTCATTATTGTAATAGCCTAAAACAATATCTGCGTTACCATTGGCGTCAAAATCGTTATAGTAGATGTCAAATGGCTTTTTTGGGTCTGTTTTGTATTTGTAGTTGAGGCCAAGGTTTCCGGCTATGAAATCCATATCACCGTCGTTGTCAAAGTCCCCTTGTTCTAAACTAAACCACCAACCTTTGGTTTCTTCAAGTGACGGAATTTTAGTTTTGGTTAATTTCCCATTTTCGTTGGTAAAAACAGTGATGGCCATCCATTCGCCAGTTAAAATAAGGTCTAGGTCGTTATCGTTGTCGTAATCGGACCAAATTGCATCTGTAACCATGCCAATATCTTTAAGCTCCTCTGCCAGTTCCTGTGTCTGATTTTTTAATTGGCCGTTATCATTTATGAGTAAGGAACTAGCTGTAGGATTCGGGTATTGATGGGGTAAGTGCCTTCCGCCAACAAACATGTCTAAGTCTCCATCGCCGTCATAGTCGGCAGCCTTAACGATAGATCCACTTACTCTATCCCCGTTTAGGATGGCACCTTTTTTAAAGCCTCCTGAGCCATCGTTTAGGTACAATCTATCCGTATAGTGGAAATCGTTTTTAGGGTGCGCATTTCCGCCACTAACTACGTATAAATCCTGATAACCATCTCCGTTGACGTCTGTAAATAAAGCATCCACATCCTCATACGCTTTTTCTTTGTTCCAAAAGGGAAGAGCTGTGGGTTTAAAAGCACCCGAGGTCCCTTGCAGGAATACGGTAGGACTTTGCCCTGCTGCACCACCAGCGTAAATATCTTCTAGTCCATCATTGTTAATGTCACCTACGGCAATAGCAGGGCCAAACTGAGACATTTTATGGGGCAACAGAATTTGTTTTTCAAAATCGTCAAACGCATTTTCTTGATGTGTAAAAGATGCGTTAAAGTTTTCTGTTGCATCTTGGAATAGGGCAGTGGTAGCATGGGTTAAAAGGGTGCGCTCTAAGTTATCAGCTTTATTGATTGTTAATTGGAGCGTTTGATTTGCGGCTATTTTTTTTTGTATGGCGCTAGTTCCATTTGGCCAGTGCACAATAATACTATCCACTTCGGTTGTTTTACCGAGTCCAAAGTGTACCAATGGTTCGCTTGTAGAGTAGATGCCTCGAACGTTTGTAGTTTCCTGTGTCTGTATCCCTTCAGAGGTGTATAAGTTAATTCGGGTGCCGAAAACCGTTTTGTTTTGTGTGTCGGATAGTTGGATTCGTAGATAGTTGTTGGTATCAAGAATTTCAGAATTATTTTTATAGACAAAAGCTGCTGCATTAATATTGTTTACAACCAAATCTAAATCACCATCGTTATCTAGATCAGCATAGGCAGATCCATTAGAGAAGGATTCTTCATCCAGTCCCCAATCTTCGGACACTTTATTAAAGGTAAGGTCCCCCATATTTTTATAGGCATAGTTCTTTAAAGGTTGGGAGGGAATCATGTTTACTGCAGTGTCTAAATCAACGATATCCCAAATACTCTCAAGAGTCCCACCATCCGGATTCTTGGATATATAGTCCATTCTGGTGGTATTGATATAGTTTGCAATCTTCTTATCTGCATCCGTATTTCTAATATCTCGTAGAAGACCATTGGTAATATAGGTGTCTTTTAATCCGTCATTATCAAAATCAGCGATGAGATTAGACCAGCTCCAGTCTGTCGCCGCCATATTTGAGTGTTGCGCTATATTGCTAAAAGTGCCATTTCCGTTATTTAGTTGTAACGTGTTGTACATGTATTGAAATCCACCGCCATCATCCACAACTTTCCAGAAAGCACTAATATCCATGCCACTCATGTTGGATTTTAACCGAAAGTTATCTTCGGATACCATATCCAGCACAAAAACATCCAGTAGGGCATCATTGTTTATATCCGCTACATCTACGCCCATGCTGTAAAAGGAAGTTTGTTTTAAGGCTAGTTTTTCGTTGCTAGAAAAGGTGCCATCCTTGTTGTTTATAAACAAGAAGTCAGGAGCATCAAAATCATTTGCGATATAGAGGTCTGTCCATCCATCATTGTTAAAATCGCTTGCAGAAACGGCATTTGGAAAACCAGTACGTTCCACTCCAGCTTTTTTAGTGACATCTACAAAAGTGTCTCCTTGATTTTTGTAAAGTTTAAGGGTGTATTCTGGCAGTAAAAGATGATCAGCGGTAAAATATTGAGAAAGGCTACCAGGGTTGGGAGGCTGTGTAAGAAGGAACAGGTCTAATAAGCCATCCTTATCGTAATCTAAAAAAGTGGCATGTCTTGTTCGTTGATTGTTAGCGATGTTATAGGCCTCCGCCTTTTCTTCAAAAGTACCATCTCCCTTGTTTATGTATAACAGGTTCTTTCTCCAATCCGAATTTTCGTCGTAAAGTTCCCTACTTACATAAATGTCTACATAGCCATCGTTATTTATATCTGCAATGGTGACCCCTGTAGACCATCCTTTACTATCTAAAATACCGGCTGCTTCAGTGTAATCCTCAAAGACTAAATTGCCTTGATTAAGATATAATTTATCGGGCACCGTATTTCCGGCAAAAAAAAGATCTTGTAAACCGTCATTATTAAAATCTCCAACGCCTACACCTGCGCCACCATAATAGTTCGCATACAAGAAGATACTTTTGTCTTTGTCATCGGTTACAGTATTGACAAAATCAATGTTTGTTTGATCTGATGTTAAGAGGGTAAAACGTTTTATATTCGTTTTCTCAACTTCCTGTTTTTGGTTGCAGGACCCTAGGAAAATAATGGATAGGTATAAGGGAAAGTGATGTAATTTCATCTCCTGTCATTTAATTGCTTTGCAACATGTACAAGCGTAATATTAGCGGCTACCGCTTAGTCTGCTTGGAACAAATATCTAGTACTGAAAAGTTACACCGTAAACGTTCTGAACAAATATAAAGTGATTTTTTCTTAGTACAAAATACGACTTTATATAAATAAATAAAGGAGGGTTTCCCCTCCTTTATAAACTCAATTAAAACTAACTCAAACTTTATAACACTTGTATATAAAGTACTTTAAATACTATTGAACATCCCACCAAACGCGCGTAGTTAAGATATCCGGCCCTTGATTTGATAAGGCTTCTTCATAGTTTGCGGCGTTAACAGCAGACTCGTTTTGATTGTACGTAAGCCTTCTTGGAATAGTTCCACCAGTTTCATTACCAGGGAAGTTTACAGGAACCAATACAGGAAATCCAGTTCTTCTCCAGTTAGCGAAGCTTTCATATTCATTAAGGAATGTAGCTGCCCAGTATTGGGTGTTTATCTGTTCTAATGCATTTGCAGCGTCATAAGGATTATTTGCCAAGTACGTTGCTATAGCATCATCCTCAATGGCTGCATCGGCGCTCCACAATGTCAATTGCTTCATTGCAGCAGTAACTCCATTATTGTAATGGGTTGCTGCATCACCACCTATACCCCAACGAACGTTAGCCTCTGCAAGCATTAATTCTACCTCAGCATAGGTTTGGAAAACCATAGGAGCTTCAAAAGCAGCTAAAATAGCCCTATTAGGCTCTGCGTAATTATCCAAGTTTTCCTCACCCGTCATTTCCAATAACATGGCGTTGTTTAATCCATTAGGAAAACCAATCAAATCTGCAGGAGCTGTACTACCATCTCCTCTTCTGGCTGCAAGTATAGGAAGTCTTGGGTCATTCCCATTTTGAAAGAAATCAATAAATGTTTTAGACATTCTTGGATTACCGTCAGCAGCGAATACTTCAGAGATTCCGTTACGGTTGTTACTGTCATGTTGAAGATAAAAAATATCATCGTTAGATGTCATAACACCACCGGCAATAGCTTTAGTTACCCAAGCTTGTGAGGCGGCAGGATCAACTTTTATTAACCTGAAGCCCAAACGCAACATTAAAGAATTTGCTAATTTTTTCCATTTAGCTTGGTCTCCTCCGTACATCACATCAGCAGCTCCAAAACCGGAAGTTCCACTACCTAAAGCGGCGGCAGACTCTTCGAGCTCTTTAAGCATGTCTGGATAAATTTCACTCTGCTGGTCGTACTTAGGAAGGAATATGCCTTCAAGTACCGCTTTTCCTGCCTCACTGTAAGGAATGTCACCGTAGAGATCAGTAAGCCTTGAGAAAGCAAATACACGCAAAATTCTAGCGATTGCTTTCATTTCTTCTGGTGCTTCTTCAGTATCCAATTGAAATTTCAGGTCTTCTACGTTTTTTATTGCATTGCCGTAGTATCTGTCGATTAAAGAGGATGCATACCCTCTGTTCCAAGTATATTTATCACCATCCCAGTATCCAGCAGTTGTGGCAATATGTTGCATCATGGTAGACTGGTAGATCATACCCGCCCTCCAATTATCATACCGCTCACTGGAAATAAATTTCTGCACGGCAGTTAGCTTGTTTGCTGCTGCAATTTGCGGCGCTGCCGTTGGATTTACGTTTAATTCGTCAAATCCATCATCACAAGCGCCGATTACTAGCGCCATTGTCAATAAAAGAATTACTTTTTTCATACTTTTTTTTTTAAAATTTTATACTGACACTCATACCATAATTTCTAGAGGATGGAACTCCAAAATATTCCAAACCTTGAGAATTACCTACATTATAAGCGCTTTCAGGGTCAATATTATCTATACTTCTAGAGATATAAAACAAATTTGAAGCGATTAACGAAATGTTAACATTGGTAAGGAATACATTTTCTAATGCCTTTTGTGGTAATGAATACCCAATACTTAATTGTCTGAATTTAATGTAATCTGAATCTTCTACAAATTCTTCAGCAATGTTGCTTAGTCTTCCCCAATAACTCTGCAGGTTTTCTGGTGCAACAGTCGTTGTAAAGGGTAAATCTGTAGCAGCGTCTATACCAGAAACTACTAAACCTGTTTCTCTTCCTTCTAGCGTCTTTTTGTGAAGTCCGTTACCATAAAGTAAGGTGTTGGTTCCTGAAAATATCTGCCCTCCAAATTTACCGTCGATTAGCATATTTAGACTGAAATTTTTGTAGGTGAACGAGTTTGTGAAACCTAGAGTAATAGGCGCTACACCCTCCCCTAATGTTTTACGCTCTCCTTCTACCGCTCTTGGAACTCCTTCTGAATCAATGTCATATCTGATAGCACCACTAGCATCTCTATCGTAAGATACTCCTACTATAGTACCGTATCGTTCTCCCACTTGGTGGGTTATTCTAACGTTTCTTGTTCGTGGCTCATCCAAGTTAACATCGGAGTCAACATCATCGGTAGCAACAACTTGTCCATCGTTATATGCTCCATTTAAGCTAACGTTCCAACTAAAGTTTTCCGTTCTAACTGGAGTACCACTAACCAAGAATTCAACCCCCTCGTTAGATACTTTACCAAGATTGGCACTGGCACCTCCGTAACCGGAAGCTCCAGATGTAGCGACATTAACAATATCATTGGTTGTTTCATTGTTGTAGTAAGCAAGGTCAAAGGATAACCTGTTATTAAACATACGCAAGTCTAAACCAATCTCTGCTTCATTTTTACTGAACGCGACCAGATTTGCATTTGGTACGGTACCGTTACTAATTCTTCCTGTGGGTTGTCCTTGTAATGGATTTCCGAAAATACCATAGGTTAATCCTAATTGGTATGCCTGATCTCCACCACCGGCAACTTCAGAATAACCACCTCTAAGTTTTAGGAAATCTATAAAGGCTGGCATTTCAAAGGCTTCAGATAAAACTAAACTCGCGTTTACCGAAGGGTAAAAGTCATCGTTTGGTGTTGTTTTTCCTGGAAAGGATAGGGTAGAAAACCAGTCATTTCTTCCTGTAAAAGT
>CAZMUV010000132.1:0-7451 GCA_964569345.1 uncultured Maribacter sp.
GAACAATGTACTAGTAGCAATTAAAAAAACAGTATGCCAAAACGGTCAACCGAAAGACCCAGTGTCTATAAGTTTGTTCACAATACAAACGAGTATATTAAAACCGACATTACCGGTATTAGTTGGGAACAAAAAGAAAAATGGATGAAGATTGAACCGGATGGTACCATCTGGTTTTTAGCCAAGGACAAAGGTGGATACGCCTGGGATGGCTGTACCCCAAAATTTGAATTTTTAGACCTGCTTTTAGGAACACCAGATGGCAAATTGGACTACCTTACGGAGAAACCTATGGCATACTATGCCTCTATGACCCATGATTTTTTTTATCAGTTTAAAAAAGAAATGCCCCTCTCTAGAAAAACCGTAGACGTGTTTTTTAGATTGGTATTATGGCAAGCTAATTTTAGATGGTCTTGGACGTACTATTTCTTTGTACGGCTATTTGGTGGCGCGTTGTTCCCGGGTTGGATAACCAATAAGAAAATTAAACCTATAGAAGTTTTGGAATGTTCTTGGATAAAAAGGGCCTACGAAAGTTTTAAGGATTCAGATATGAAAGAAGTACAAAACCACAAGTTTATCCGTATTGGAAAATCCTATCCTAATTAAGCAACGGAAAACATGATACCCCCTTCTAATCAGTCAAAAATCAAAAGCTCCTTTCTTTTTGCTTCTATCCTATGACCTAAGTATGAATCATAGGAAGACAAAAGTGGACACCTGCTAAACGAGCTAGACCTTGGGATTAGGCCCAAACCAAAAAAGTAAAAACTAATCGTATTCCCACTTTTACCCTTATTTTTACACCATGAAAGCCGCTACCGTAGTACAAATTAAAAAAGAACTGCAACACAGAAACCCCGAAGAACTTTTGCAGTTATGTCTGCGCCTATCCAAATTCAAAAAAGAGAACAAGGAATTACTCACCTATTTATTGTTCGAGTCCGATGATGAGGCAGGTTATTTGGAAACCGTAAAAACCGAAGTAGATTTATGGTTTTCCGAAATAAATACCAACAGCTATTTCTACATAAAAAAAAGTGTTCGTAAAATTCTTAGAAACCTAAAGAAATACATCCGCTATTCCGGGAAGAAAGAAACAGAAGTGGAACTGCTTTTGCATTTCTGCGAGAAACTAAAGGAGTCTAAACCTTCCATCTACCGAAATCCTACTTTACTTAACCTTTACGAGCGGCAATTGCTTTTTATAGGAAAGAAAATAGGGTTACTACATGCCGATTTACAATACGATTATGGACTGCTTTTAGAAGAATTAAAAAGCTAACTTCATCGCTACACTAGCGTATCCAAAATATTATTTTAGTGTAAGTCTATCCTAAGGCGTGATATGCTTTCAACACCGCTTCAATTTCAGCTTCCGTTTCTACATCAATATTTTGTTTTTCCGGGTTTTCCTCCAACCAACTTAAAGTTCGCTTTATCCCTTCGGCAAAGGGAATAGTAGCCTTAAAAGCAGGTACAAATGTTTTAATCTTGGTATTATCGAACAGCACACTTTCTGCTTTATCTGCCAAGAGCGTTCCCGTAAACGAAGGGGCTATTTTACATATAAAATCGGAGGCTATATGCACTACATTGGCTTCTTTGCCGATAGCATCTGCTAGTATTTTATAAATCATGTTCCAGCTAAGTACCTCATCAGAAGTGATGTGGAAGGGATGACCAATGGCCTGAGTTAAACCTAATAAACCCACAAAGCCTTTGGCAAAATCATCGGCATGGGTTACGGTCCATAAAGAGGTGCCATCACCATGTATTATAATTTCTTTTCCCTTCTTAATTCGGTCTACAATATTGTACTTATCAAAACCTCCAATAGCCACTGGAATTACAGTATCGTAAGTCAATGAAGGACGTACGATGGTCATTGGAAAATGGTCTTCACTATAGGCTTTTTGCAAACGCTGTTCGCACAATATTTTATTATGGGAATAATCCCAAAGATGGTTACAGACAGGAGTGGATTCGGTAATTACGGGATAGCTCAAAGGTGTCTGATAACAAGATGCAGAGCTGATAAAAATATACTGTTTTGTTTTACCGGAGAACAATTCTATATCACGCTCAATATCTTCTGGTGTAAACGCTATCCAATTGACGACCACGTCCCAATTATGGCCTTTTAGTTCGGTTAAGGTTTCGAGCTTGGTGATGTCCCCCTTAATGCTATTTGCCCCTTTGATAGTCACTTTAGAATTCCCACGATTGAGCAAGTATAGTTCCATACCCTTTTCAACTGCCAAACGGCTAGATGCCGTACTAATGTTTCCCGTTCCTCCTATAAATAAAACCTTCATGTAACTTCTGATTATAAACCGCGTATATATCTGTAAAGATTCAAAATTATTTCGAGTTATTCGTTATCTTCATAGCATACTTAATCAACCTAAAAAACCACAGTTATGATCCGGCCAGTTCTTCTATTATTCTTGTTCACCACTACCCTGCTCTTAAGTCAGACCAAAACCAATCTTGAGCTTACCGATATTTTTAATATGGAGTTTGTTTCCGACCCTCAAATTTCACCAGATGGGAGCCAAATCTTATATGTCCGTAATTTTAAGGATATCATGACTGATAAAAACCTGTCCAATATCTGGCTTGTTAATTCTGATGGTTCCAAAAATAGACCAATTACAACCGGTAACCAAAACGACTTTTACCCACGCTGGTCGCATCAGGGCGATAAAATCATCTTTAAATCTAACCGACAGGATGAGCGCACAAAGCTTTTTGTGATGTGGATGGATTCCAAGGACATTGCTCCCTTGACCAATACACCAAAAGCACCAGGAGCCGTAAGTTGGTCTCCAGACGACCGCTATTTGGCTTTTACCATGTTCGTTCCCAAGAAAGAGGAATCTATCGTAAAAATGCCTACTAAACCAGAAGGAGCCAAATGGAATACACCACCTACCTATATTGATAAACTTAATTATAGAGGAGATGGACAAGGCTATATAAAAGGAGGAAACACACAACTCTTTACCCTATCTATAGATGGCGGTACGCCCAAACAATTGACTTCTACCGATTTTGACCATGGTGCAGCGGAATGGTCCAAAGACGGTAAAAAACTCTATTTTTCGGCTAATTTTAATCCGGATGAAGCTTTTGAACCCAACGATAGTGAGATTTACGAGCTTACGCTAGGCAACAATTCTATAAATGCACTTACAGACCGCTACGGTCCGGACGATTCCCCAAAAATTTCACCTGATGGTAGCAAAATGGCCTACACAGGTCTCGATGATAAATTACTCGGCTACCAACAGAACCAGTTGTATGTACGTGATATTTCCGGCGGAACTGCAACGCTTTTATCAGGGGATTTTGACCGTAACATTTCTAATATACAGTGGGCCAATGATGGGAAAGGACTTTTCTTTCAGTATGACGATAAAGGAGAAACAAAAATTGCACACATGTCCCTTTCTGGAAAAATCAATGACCAGGTAGGCAATGTAGGCGGACTATCTTTAGGCAGGCCATACAATGCAGGAACCTTTACTGTATCAAAAACAGGAGCCATAGCATACACCTTGGGAACTACAGCACATCCAGCAGATTTGGGTGTACATACCAAAAAAGGAACGAAGCGACTCACCTTTGTAAACGACGACCTCTTTTCTGCAAAAAACTTAGGGAATGTAGAAGAACTCTGGTGGAAATCATCATATGACCAGCAAGATATACAAGGCTGGGTAGTAACGCCTCCAAACTTTGACCCTTCAAAAAAATATCCGTTCATTCTAGAAATCCATGGGGGACCATTCTCTAGTTATGGCGCTGTGTATTCAGCAGAAATTCAGGCATTTGCGGCGGCCGGTTATGTGGTTTTATATTCGAATCCTAGAGGAAGTACCAGTTACGGTGCAGAATTTGGAAATCTCATTCATCATGATTATCCCAACCACGATTATGACGATCTTATGAGCGGTGTAGATGCGGTTATAGAAAAAGGATATATTGATTCAAACAAGCTTTTTGTAACCGGTGGTAGTGGTGGCGGTGTGCTTACGGCTTGGATTGTAGGTAAAACAGACCGCTTTAAAGCTGCCGTGGTAGCAAAGCCCGTTATCAACTGGGCAAGTTTTGTGCTGTATGCAGATGGAGCCGCATTCTTCTCTAAATATTGGTTCGGAAAAAAGCCTTGGGAGGATCCGGAAAGCTATTTTAAACGTTCTCCGTTAAATTATGTAGCCAACGTTACCACGCCAACCATGCTGTTAACTGGCGAAGAAGATTACCGAACACCCATCGCAGAATCTGAACAGTTCTATACTGCCTTAAAATTAGAAGGAGTAGAAACAGCTATGGTCCGTATTCCTGGTGCATCGCATGGTATAGCGAACAGACCAAGTAATCTTATAGCCAAAATTGCAGCCATTCTGGCTTGGTTTGAGAAGTATGAAGAGTAACAGGAACTAACATTATCTAGGAAATAGGTCGCTCCCCCACTAAGACTGTATTCATAAGCGCTATTTATACCAAGAAAATTGGAATCAGAAAAATTTAGTTTACCCGTATATGAGAATGGAAAGAATAGCATTGGCATATTCTTTATCCTTTTATTTTTTCAAACTGCTGTATGTGCGCAGACGACATTAGACTCACTTTACAGTGTGTGGGAAGATAAAAACAAGCCAGATTCTACACGCGCCATGGCGTTTTCTGATTATATCTATGAAGGAGCGTTCAATAGCCAACCCGATAGTGCTATCACACTTGCCAATAAGTTATATGCCTTCACCAAAAAAACCAGCTATGAGAAGGGCACTGTAGATGCCCTTATACTCAGAGGCTATGTTTTTTTTAGAATCGGAAACTACCCAAAGGCTTTAGCTTCCTATAAAGAAGGACTAGACATCGCTGAAAAAATAGATTATAAATTAGGTAAAGCCAGTATTTTAATCAAAACAGGATATATACATCATGATAATGATGATATTATAAGTGCCTTACAATATTACCAAAAAAGCCTAAAGATTTATGAAGAGCTGGGTGATTTAGAAGGCATAGGAAGTATTTACAATGAATTTGGAAACATCTATTCCCTTAAAGGAGATTATGAAAAAGCACTCGACTATTATTTAAAAAGCATGTCCATTAATGAAAAATTTGATGATGAATTGGGAAATTCGACCCAATATCTTAATATTGGGAACATTTATTTGGATACAGGTGATTTTGTAAAGGCGCTAGATTATTATCAAAAAGGATTGGTAATTGAAAAAAAGAAGAACGATAAATTGGGTATAGTTACGGCCCTTTCAGGTATTGGGTCCGTTTATTATGAACAGGGAGATGATACCAAGGCATTGGATTATTTAGAGGAAAGTTTAGACATCAGTGAACGTATAAATAATACCCAAGGCAGTGCCTCTATTTTATTAAATCTTAGTGATATATACCTTGATCAGGAAAATTATTCGAAAGCCATTCAATATTGTGAAAAAAGTTTAGCCCTGGCTAAGACTATTGGCGATTTGGGCGGACAGGAATTTGCCTGTGAATGTCTTTATGATGCGTATAGGGCTATTGGAAACACAAGTAAAGCATTATCATATTACGAACAAACGATTCTTATTTCGGATAGTATAAAGACCGAAGAAACATCCATTAAACTACAACAAATAGAATTTTCCAAACAAATGCTGGAAGATAGCTTGGTACAAGTAGAAAAGGACTTGCAGGTACGAATGAAGCATCAAGTAGAGGTGCGAAAAAAAGATAAAAATCGAAATCTTGCTATTGCTGCCGGTGTTATTTGCTTCTTACTTGCTATCGGATTTTTCACAAGATGGCGCTATGTAAATAAATCCCGTGCCATCATAAAAAAAGAGAAAGATCGTTCGGAAAGTTTACTCCTAAATATATTACCTGCAGAAATCGCGGAAGAACTTAAAGAAAAAGGAGAAGCGGCCGCACGTGATTTTGATATGGTTTCTATTTTATTTACAGATTTTAAAAGTTTTACTGAAAAATCCGCAGAGCTATCGGCTAAAGAATTGATAGGAGAAATAAACAATTGCTTTAAGGCCTTTGATCTTATATGTGAAACCTATGGAATAGAAAAAATAAAGACTATTGGCGATGCTTACATGGCGGCGGGAGGACTGCCAGTACCATCAGAAAATTCTGTTGATAATACCATTTTGGCAGCCTTGGAGATGCAAGCCTATATGACACAACGGTTTACCGAAAAAGAATCTACGGACGGCTTTACGTTTGAAATGCGCTTGGGCATACACACGGGACCCGTTGTTGCCGGTATTGTAGGGGTTAAGAAATTTCAATATGATATTTGGGGAGATACGGTAAACACGGCGGCACGAATGGAGAGCAGCGGCGCAGTAGGCAAAGTAAACATCTCTCAGCATACCTATGAGCTCATTAAGGATAATCCTGAGTTCACATTCACCTATCGGGGTAAAATAAACGCAAAGGGAAAAGGAGAAATAGACATGTGGTTTGTTGAAAAAACCTAGTACCCTTAAACTAAAAACACCCACCCCTAACCCCTCCCAAGAGGGGAAAACCTTATAGTTATGATCAAATTCTTTAGAAAAATTCGCCAAAACTTGCTCCTGGAAAACAAAACAGGTAAATACTTCAAATACGCCATTGGAGAAATCATCCTGGTGGTTATTGGAATTTTGATTGCATTGCAGATTAATAATTGGAACGAAGACAAAAAATATCAAAAACAACTACAGATTAAAATCCATGCTGTTTTGGGTGATATGCGAGAAAATAATTTACAAATCAAGGCTATTCTCGCAGATTTAGAGGAACAGAATCAAGCTGCCAACTATATTATACCTATACTGGAATCTGAACAAAAATTGATTCAGGATTCCCTAAGGTTCATTTTGGATTTTAATTCCTTTACCACTACCCCGATTTTTACCCAACGAAACAACACATGGGATTTTCTTAACTCCAACGGCATGGTGTCCGAATTAGAAGATCAGGAACTCGTGAGGTTATTGCAGGACTTTTACAATAACTTTAATGATCTGTCTATTAATTTTGCCAACTCCGCCAATCCTGTACGCCTAGAACTAAGGAGTTTGAAATATGAACTGTTCAAGAATTCCGAACATCGGAAATTTTTCCCCACACAGCATCCTGTGGTTCCCCATAAAGAAGTTTACGAAGCTATTTTAAACGATAAGCGGGTACTGCCCTTATGCCGTTTTATTGGTAGCACGGCCACGTATTTTGAAGCTGAGATAAAGCTCCTAGACCATAAAGCCGAAGAAATAATTGCCTATCTAGAAACGCCTTAGAAATCGATTTATTTATGCTAAAATTCTTTAGAAATATCTGCCTATTAAAATAACCAATAGTCCTTAACCACAGCTATTTATGAAACGGAGAGATTTTATGATTAAAACTGCGGTGGCCTCTGCCACTACGCT
>CAZMUV010000133.1:0-7208 GCA_964569345.1 uncultured Maribacter sp.
CATTTTTTCTGATATGCTTTTGCATTTTTTCTTCGATAATCATATGCACTCGAATTGTAGTATCATTGACCATTTCTATTTTATTTACCGTACCCACATTTATTCCGGAGAAACGAACGTTATTTCCATTTTGGAGTCCGCTGGCGTTCTTGAACGTCGCGGTAATGTTAAAGGTCTTTCCAAACATATTCTGTCGGTTGCCTACGAGATAGGCAGCCAGAAGTAGCAGTAATGTACCTACGACTACAAAAATACCCAATCTTAAATTTTCAAATGTTGTCTTTGCCATGGTATTATTTTTTAAAAAATGCCTCTACTTTTGAGTCTGCGGATGTAGATAATTCGGCATAGGTGCCTTGGGCGTAGTTGATGCCATCTACTAATAGAATCATCCGTTCCGAGATTACCCTTGCACAATCCACATCGTGTGTAATGATTAAGGAAGAGGTATTGTATTTTTTTTGAATGCTTCGCATCAGTTCAATGATTTCTTTGGCGGTAATGGGATCTAAACCACTTGTTGGTTCATCATACAAAATGATTTTGGGTTTCAATATCAATGTACGTGCCAATGCAATCCGCCTTTGCATCCCGCCGGAGAGCTCTGCGGGCATCAAATTCATCGTGTGCGCTAGCCCTACATTTTCCAGTGCTTCCAGTACAAGGGGCGTTGTATCTTGAATTACACCCATTCTTTTTTTGTGCCTTCGCATGGGGAATTCAAGATTCTCACGTACGGTCATGGAATCGTATAAGGCACTTCCTTGAAAAAGAAATCCGATATCTGAACGTAATTCATCCAAGGTTTGGCGATTTAAGGTCGATATTTCTTTTCCCATAACCTCGATGTATCCGCTATCGGGAGCCATCAAACCAACCAAACATTTAATCATCACAGATTTTCCTGAGCCAGATTTACCCATGACAACCACATTTTCCCCTTCATACAGTTCCATATCAAATCCGTTCAAGACATGATTATCGCCAAAGGTTTTGTGCACATCACGAATACGGATGACCGCCTTTCTTTCTTCTGTAGAAACAGATTCAGTTGGAGAAGTTTTGTTCTTATATGTAGTGCCTTCGTTTGTCATAATTCATAAAAGATATCGGAAACAAAAACAGCGATAAAATCTACTACAAAAACTAATAGCGAGGCCATAACCACCGCTGTATTTGCAGCTATACCAACACCTGCTGTTCCTTTTTTACTATAATAGCCCTTAAAGCAGCCTACCAAACCGATGACAAATCCGAAAAAGAAAGACTTCACCGTAGCTGGTATAATATCACCAAAACTTAAGGCATCAAAAACAATATTAAAATAGAGCTGAAAAGACACATCGCCTTTCAAATTCTCCACCAATGCCGAACCGTATAAGGCAATTAAATCACCAAAAACAACCAACAAAGGAAGCATCAGTGTTGTTGCAAGAATACGGGTTACGACCAAATATTTAAAGGGATTGGTACCGGAAACCTCCATCGCGTCAATTTGTTCGGTCACACGCATAGAGCCTAGTTCAGCCCCTATTCCGGAGGCAATGCGTCCCGCACAAATGAGTGCGGTAATCACAGGGCCAATTTCTCTGACTATGGAAATACCTGTCATATTGGGCATCCAAGAAACTGCACCGAATTCAATAAGGGTAGGTCTAGATTGTAAGGTCATTACTAGGCCTATAATAAACCCTGTCACCCCAACTAGGACCAAGGAACGATTACCCATTTGGTAACACTGTCGTAATAATTCTCTGAACTCAAAAGGAGATGTAAAAACTTCTTTAAAAAACCGACCTGCGAAATAGGAGAGTTCCCCAATCTGAACGAAAAACTGTTTGATACGGTCTACTAATTTCGATTTTATGAGTTTAGTAACGGATATTTCAGACATATTCAAATATAAATCGGACAGGCTTCTCAACAAATGACCTTTATCATATTAATCTTATGAGGATTATCATTTTTAGCTGCTTTTGCATAGCCTACTTTTAATGCTGGATACAACCAGTCATAATATGAAAGATGAGTCAAATAAAAACCCCTTCTATTTAAGCGAGGAGCGTGCTTTTCTAGATGGTCCTCGTAATCGGTTCAAAGAACTTTGGTTTACGTTTAAGGTACAGTATCACTTTATCAGGGCCTTTCGAAAACTTCACTTTATTGGACCTTGTGTCACAGTTTTTGGATCGGCAAGGTTCAAGGAGGACAATACGTGCTACAAAAAGGCGGAAGAAGTGGGGAAAGCACTATCCGAAATAGGTTTTGCCGTCATGACGGGTGGTGGACCAGGAATTATGGAAGCTGCCAATAAGGGCGCATATCAGAATAATGGGTATTCCATTGGTTGCAATATTATATTGCCATTTGAACAGAAACCCAATCCTTATCTGCATAAATGGATCAATATTCCTTATTTTTTTGTTCGGAAGTTTTTGTTGCTGAAATACTCATATGCTTTTGTTGTTATGCCCGGAGGTATTGGTACTTTAGATGAACTCTTCGAGGCCTTGACACTAATTCAGACCAAAATGATACACCATTTTCCAGTAGTACTTTTTGGAAAGGCATACCATAAGGAGCTATATGAACATATCAGCACAATGGCCAAAAATGAAAGTATTTCTCCAGAAGATATTGATTTGTTATTCTTAACGGATTCTGTGGAGGAAATGAAGGCACATCTTAAAGAGTATGCGGTCAAGAGATTCGGACTCATCAAAAAACCCATGGAAACGAGATGGTGGTTTGGCGAGACCAAGCCGACACGTCTATGATAAAGGTCATTTTTTTGTATCCGCCCGTGAACTACATTTATCTTATGAAAACATCGGTAGAAATACAAAATCTCAAATGTGGTGGTTGTGGTACCATAAATACCTATAAGTTAAACGCGCTTAAAGATGTCGACAATGATTTGGTCGCTATTGAGAACAGCGCTGTATATTTCGAATACACGACCGAAGCCTTTTTTGAGCAGTCAAAGAAAACCTTAGCCAGACTAGGCTACCCTTTAGCGTATGATAAGAACACTTTCGGGCGTAAGACCAAATCCTATATTAGTTGTGCTAGGGATAAAATGGGAAGCTGATATGGTTCGATTTGTATACTATGGTATATCGTTTCTCTTTTTGGCTTCATGTAATGCCCGAAACCCACCGACATTAGAAAAAGGGCAAGCCAAAGTCGATACCTCGCAAACTCATTCTAAGGAATCTAAAGTACCGAAAAAGGTACGGATTGCTAAAAATATTATTATTGAGGAGTACTTTAAATATATTGATTCCTTAGTAAGTAAGTATGATTCTTTAGTACCCTATACATTATCAGAACACGTATTGGTTCGAAATAATCCTTGGATAATGGATACGCTGGCGAATACGGATTACTACCGGATGATTGCCCGTGATTCCTTTGTGTATGATCAGCGGAAAATGATTGTGCTACCCAAAGGAAATATATTAAAGATTCCCGATTCCCTTGCAGCTTGCCAAATTCTTGAAGATTTTGCCAACACAGAAATCGACGTTAATATTCCTGAATTCAAATTGCGTATATTTCAAGATTCAATTTTGTTGCATACATTTCCTATTCGGGTAGGGCAGAACAGGGAGCGCTATTTGAAATTTGGCGACCGAATGACTGCTTTGCGAACCAAGACGGGCAAAGGAATCATTGTTGACCATGTCAAGCACCCGGAATTCTACAACCCGGTAGATGGTAAACAATTTTATGTAACGAAAAGAGATGACGGAAGAACGACGGTCATGCCTCAAATTCCTTGGATTGAAACCGAAATCAATGGAATCAGAAACGGACAGATGATACACCCGACTACCAATCCAAAAACGTTAGGAAAAGCTTATTCCAATGGATGTATTGGCACTAAAGAGGCCGATGCTTGGATTATCTATTATCATGTGCCCTTAGGTACCAAAATCAAGATTCGATATGATTTGAAGAACTATGAAGAAGGTCTGGTAATCTCTATACTAAAAGATATTTACGGTAATAACGATTAAAGTTCTTCGTGCCTTCTTTGTCTTTTTTTAGGGGTATGAAGCGCTTCGCTGATTTGTGTGTTCTCTCCGATAAGGATTGGATACCATCGATTATGATTTTGAAGTCTTGGTGTTGCTGCACCCTTTTTTCAATTTTAGGTAATTTGGCTATAGAAATGAAGTACTGGTTATCAATAACCTATAATTTTATCTATTCGTATTCTTATAATCCGAATGCAAATGCTTTTTCAACCTTCTGGCTGGTACAAAAATCTTTGATTTGTATATATGCTATTCCCATAGTTTCCGTTAGTAGCTTGTTTTATTGAAGTTGTTGATAAAGTTCTTTTGTCGTTCGGTACGTTTGGAAGGAAGTTTTACGGTATTGGTAATATAGAAATCTCCAAATCGATTTTCCTTTTTATATTTTGGAAACTCTTGTCTTTACGTTTTACTTTGGTGCCATTCACTGCTCTTGGTTTTACCTTGAGGTTAACTATGCCATCCCAAAAAAGAAAATCCAATCATTTTGATGATTGGATTTTACTTCTCAAGTTAGTTTAAAGTAGTACAGAATTAACTAATTACATCTGTTACTCCTGGCGTAGGAATTGGATAACGCCCATCCGCATCAGGCATAGTAGGCGGTGTGGAATCCCAATTTAAATCCTTTGGAACCAATAGTTTTTCGGACTTCATTGCTTCTTCCCAAGTAATTACTTTCCCAGAATAGGTGGCCATTCTTCCCAAGATAGCGGTCATGGTACTTTTTGCTCCGTTTTCTGCATCGCTAATGACTTCATTATTACGTATGGATGCAAACAATCTATCATGTTCTACTTGATAAGGATTCGGGTCGTTTTTTCCCCGGTGTTCAAAGACAGTATTCCCTTCTAGATCTACGATACTAGCTGTACCTGCATCCTTCATGTCGATACGACCTTTCGTGCCTTGAAAATTTTCCCCTACTTTGGACCATGTTCCTGGCTGATGACGACATTGACTTGAGATTACAGCACCACTTGGGTAGGTGAATTCTACAAAATGATGGTCAAATATTTCTCCATGATCTATTCCGGTGCGTATTTGCCTACCACCCATTCCTTGAGCTGAAATAGGATACTCGCCTAAAAACCAATTGGCTACGTCTATGTTATGAATGTGTTGCTCTAAAATATGGTCTCCGCACAGCCAATTGAAATAGTACCAATTACGCATTTGGTATTCCATTTCGGTCTGGCCAGCTTTTCTAGGGCGTACCCAAACACCGCTACTGTTCCAATACACTTGCCCTGAAGTGATTTTCCCTATGGCATTCTCTTTAATTTTCTCTGCAATCGCTAGATAATTATCTTGATAATGACGTTGGAGTCCAACGACCACATTCAATTTTTTCTCCTTTGCCACCTTTGCCATCTCCAGCACCTTGCGTATTCCGGGAACATCTGTAGCCATGGGTTTTTCCATAAAAATATGTTTACCAGCGTTAACTGCATATTCAAAATGGTGAGGTCGGAATCCGGGAGGAGTTGCTAAAATAACCACATCAGCTTGGTCAATGGCTTTTTTATAGGCATCGAAGCCTACATACTTATGTTTGTCTTTTACATTTATTTTACCAGTTCCTTCATAGGCTTTTTGTAGGTTGGTAAAGCTCTTGTCTAATTGATCTTGAAAAGCATCAGCCATGGCAACCAATTCTATATTTTCATCTGCCTTTAGTGCTTGGTTGGCAGCTCCAGTGCCACGACCACCACAGCCCACAACGGCAATTTTTAATTTTTTGTCATTAAAAACATTGACCATAGCACTCATTTCCATACCAGGTAAAAACATTCCTGCTGTCAATAAGGCACTACTTTTAACAAAACCTCGTCTAGATGGTGTTAATACATCCCGTTTTAATTCCTCTAATTTCCCCATGTTTTCAATTTTATAGTATTATAATTCTTGGTTCCAATATTTTTTCATTTCGGTAGGTGTAGGCGTAGCTACCTGACGTACGATTCTAAACCCAACGAAAGGTGCATCCGTATTCCACCATTTGCTTTTTGGAAATTGTGGATCTCGCATTTTCCACCGTTCTATGGAGGGTGTTCTTTCCGCGCTCCGTAAAGCTTCTGCATCGTCATCATATGAACCACCACGAACCGTTCTAGGATATTCTTCTATGGCTGGCTCCCAAGGATTTAGATTTGGTTTTTTTCTTTTTTTATATGCTTCGGGCAGGTGTTGGTCCAGAGTCCATTCCGCGACATTACCATGCATATCATGCAGTCCCCAAGTATTTGGTTTTTTCTGACCCACTTTGTGGTAGGTATTATTACTGTTTTTGTAGTACCAAGCATAGTCGTCCAACTCGGTTATATCATCTCCAAAATTATAGGCAGTGCTGCTGCCTGCCCTTGCGGCATATTCCCATTCTGCTTCCGTTGGTAATCGATAAAAATAACCCGTTTTAGCGGACAGCCACTCGCAAAAGGCAGACGCTGCATGATGGGTTACATTCCCAACAGGCAATCCGGCTTCGGTACCCATTCCCAAACTCATATCTACATAAGGTACGGTAGCTCCGGCCAATACGTCCACTTCTATTTTAACATCTGAACCCTTTGCTGTATTGGTCACCGCATCAATAGTTCTATTTACAAATAGATTATAGAGCGCCCAAGTTACTTCATATTTAGACATCCAAAAGGCATCTAATAGTACTTTATGTTCAGGGCCTTCATCGGTTTCTCTTTTTGCTTCGGATTCGGGACTTCCCATGGTAAATGTTCCTTCCGGTATGGAAATCATATCAATTACGATATCTGAACCTGTAAGCTCTTGTTGGTAGCCGTAACCTTTTTGTTCTTGTGAAAAACAAGAAAAGAATCCTAAAAAGCACAGGAGTAGGAGCGAAGTAGTTCTGAAATTCATTTCTTAAATATAGATTATTTCTACCTAAAAAAAGACAGTTTTAGACCAAAGTGAGCGCTTGTATGGCTGTTTGTATGGAAAATAACAAATACCTAAGCATAGTTTAGTGGTGTATTTCATTGATTATTCTTTCTACTTAAAGCCAAAAGAATGTTTTGGAAATAATGAACTAGGTGTTGGTTTGGATACTACGGTTTATGCTATGAAATAATTAAAATGGAGTCGACTCTTCCCATTTTTGACTTTAGAAAAGTACGAACTGCACTACCCTCTAAAAAGAAAAAA
>CAZMUV010000134.1:0-7203 GCA_964569345.1 uncultured Maribacter sp.
TTGAAATGGATGAAAAAACGTTAGAATAAATGAAAAAACAAACGTGCTACAACAAAGAACTGAGGTGAAAAATCAAACTTAAGAAGTGTCTAGTTCAAATAAACCTACTTCAGACTTAATTAAACTAGTACGATAAAACCTAAGTTTAATTAGTTCATCATATTCCTGAATCAGGTCGTCCTTTTAATCGAATATCAATCCTTTTTTTCTTGGCAGTTAATCGCTTCATTGTATCCATTAAGGTTACATCTTTTGTCTTCTTATAAATTTCGTTGATAGCTAAAATAAGTCGTTTGGCTTCTCTTGAGGCCGTCACCCTATCACTAGTAGTCATATTACTCATCTTAGCTTTTTCAAATTCTATTGCTTCTTGTAAAATATCCATAACTCTATTGTTATTTATAACTAGCGTAAATATAATTAAAACAAAAAATATATTTCAAATCTTGTTAATTGATAGTTTTGGGGTTATTATAATGAACCCCACCTTTAGTTGAACTTTCTAAAAACCTCTTTCAGTTTAATTACAAGGGACGTTAAAAACGAATAATTAAAAAGAAATTACGCCATTGGTGGTAATGCAAATAGAACGTATTACTGTTTTATCCATTTATTAGCAAAATTGCAATCCTTATTTGCGTCGTTTACGCTAACATAAGTATCAGCTATATATTCTGCCATCCATTCTTCTAAGACTATATTAAAATAGTATTGAAAATTTGCATAAGAAAAGAAGTGCTTTTTTAGAGAAGGGTTCATACTACACAGAAGCAGTCTAAGGTGATGAAATTATTGACACAATAAGATGCGGTGATTCTTTTTAAGCAGCATTCAGTATCGAATGGATGAATACAAAAGACATAAGAAAATCGTTAAAAGCTGACTCCACTGCTCCAAGTACCGTTTTAGGATTTATAGGCGGTGTAAAATGATGCTCTTGGCACAATACTTAAGAATAGAAGGAATTGGGGTTATTCTGAATTTGATTACAGTACTACTAAAAATGAGATTGAAACTCCGTTTTTGTAACATTATAGCCATTAATGGTACTGATACTACCTAACCTAAACCGTTTTCTGTATAAATGATATTTAACCTAGGCAAAAAAAAGAGTGAAAAATTAAAAACGTCATTTGGTCAAATTAAAGAGGGTTCGTTTGATTTTGAAATGATTGAAAAATACTTTGAGAACAAAGATAATTCTGAAGTATTTCAAATTTTATCGGATAAGACTTGTGATGATTTGGATTTTGAAGAATTGTTCTGTTTTCTTGACAGAACAAACTCAAGAATTGGCCAACAGTTTTTGTATAATAAGCTGAGAACGATTTCTTCAAACACAAAAAATAGTAAACGCAATGAAGAAATAATTTCGAGATTTACAAAAGATGCCGTTTTTAGAGTGAAAATTCAACGAGAATTGACACAATTAAATGACTTCAAAACGTACTATGTGTCCTCTCTTTTTCAAGAGGAACATATACATCCTCCAAAATATTTTTTGATTTTCAAATTATTGTCATTTGCCAGTATATTGCTTTTGGCATTGCTTCCGTTTAATTTTCAATTCATTTTCGCCCTTATTGGGGTTTTTGTAATTAACCTTGGAATCCATTTTTGGAATAAGAAAAATTTATTCAAATACTTGCAATCAATTCCGCAGTTGTTGCGACTTAATCGCATTGCCACTTCCATACATAAAGAGGCGCTGTTAAGTAGAATTAATCCAGATTTAGCCCAATCAATAAAGGTAATACATCAGGTTAGGAATCGGATGTTGTTTTTTCAGCTAGAGGGGAAACTGCAAGGGGATTTAGCCGTTATATTCTGGAGTACGTTTGAACTCGTAAAAACGCTCTTCCTTTTAGAACCAATTCTACTATTCGCAGTTTTAAAACGATTAAATACAAAACGTAAGGAAATCGAAGCCGTTTTTTCATTTATTGGAGAAGTAGATTCGTTAATTTCCATTGCCTCCTTAAGAAAAGGGAGTCATTTGTTTTGCATACCTAAAATCAATAAAGAAGACAATAAGATTATCGCGGAGGAAATATACCATCCTTTAATTCAAAATTGTATAACCAATACCATTTCGGTTTCAGACAAATCAATCCTTCTGACAGGTTCCAATATGTCGGGAAAAACAACTTTTATTAGAACTGTTGGTTTAAACCTAATCACTGGCTTAACAATTAATACGTGCTTTGCCAAAGCAATTACTTTACCAATGATGCGGATATACTCTGCTATTCGGATACGTGACGACTTAATGAACGATAAAAGTTACTATTTCGAAGAGGTACTCACCATTAAAGAGATGCTTGAAAAAAGTAGGGAAGGTAAACCAAACCTTTTCCTACTCGATGAGATTTTCAAAGGCACAAATACGGTAGAGAGAATCGCCGGCGGTAAAGCAACACTATCTTATTTAGCGCAAAATAACAACTTAGTTTTTGTATCTACTCATGATATTGAACTAACGGATATGCTAAGAGATTCATACGAATTATATCATTTTAGCGAAAAGATAAACCAGAAAACCGTTGATTTCGATTTTAAATTAAAAGTAGGAAAGCTAAAAAACAGGAATGCCTTAAAAATTCTTGAAATAAACGATTACCCAGATAGCTTAATCAAAGAGGCAAATGAAATTGCAATAGCACTTGATAAGCATATGCAAAAGGATGAGCCTTCACTTCTCGATTAGCTCGCGAATAGCTTACTTTTAGGCTAAATGACACTAAGGTGACACCTAACTGTCGTAATAAAAGCAATGGGGAACTGCTAGCTTTGCACCAACAGAAAACTGTAACCCAATGGAAACTCAATCACTTGGAAATAATCTTATTTACCAAAGAAAACTGAGAGGTTATTCACAAGAAGAACTTTCGCAAAAAACAGAAGTGACTATACGCACTATTCAACGGATAGAGAAGGGTGCTGTAAATCCGCACCTGCAAACCGTAAAACTACTAGCCGCAGCCTTATCTATAAATGTAGATGACCTACTCGTACTAGAAAACCCTAAAGAAGAATCTATACATAAGAAATGGCTACTCCTAATGCACGGCACACCATTATTGGGGTTTGTGTTGCCCTTTTGTAATGTATTGTTTCCGCTGTTCCTTTGGATTCACAAAAGAGAGGATAATTCCCTTTACGACGAACATGGTACCCATATTATAAATTTTCATATCACCGTATTAATACTTTATATCCTTTCCTTTGTAGCATTAATTACTATTGAAAAATGGGGGTTTATATTCTTTATACTCGTAATCCCAACATGCGTTTTAATTGTTATAGCTAATATTATTTATGCGGTAAAGGAGCATAAATGTTACTATCCTCTAGCCATTCCTTTTTTAAAGTTTAAAAAACAAAAAGTAAACAAGGTGCTTTTATTACTTCCATTTGCCTTTGCAGTTATAAGTTGTCAAACTTCGACGAAGGAAGGTATTACCCGTTTGGACGGAACAATGATTTCCGCAGATTCCTTAACCCTTAAAATAGACCAGTTGCTAACAGATGCAAAGGTACACGGAATGGCAATTTCTGTATTTAATAAAAACACACCTGTATACCAAAAAATCTTCGGTTATAGCGATTACCCTAACAAAATACCACTTACCGATTCTACAAATATTTACGGGGCTTCCTTAAGCAAAGCAGTCTTCAGTATTTTGGTAATGGACTTAGTGGAAGAAGGCGTAATCAATCTAGATACGCCACTCGAGAGTTATCTGCCAAAGAGAATATATGAATATAAACCACAGACTCGATGGCACGACGACTTTTCCGATTTGAAGAAAGATAGCCTTTACCAAAAGATCACGGCTCGTATGTGCCTTGCCCATACTACTGGTTTTCCCAATTGGAGATGGATAGAAAAAGACCAAAAACTTAGAACTCATAGTACACCCGGGACCAAATACAGCTATAGTGGCGAGGGTTTCGTCTATTTACAGGTAGTTTTAGAAAAATTGTCCGGTATGGGCCTGGAGGAGCTTGCACAGGAAAGGGTTTTTGAACCCTTAGGGATGAAAGCCTCCAGTTACCTATGGAAACCCAAATTTGAAAAGAATTATGCATTCGGTCATAAAACAGATGGGGAAAAATATGAAAAGGACAAGGATAACGAACCTCGTGGTGGTAGTACTTTAGAAACAACTGCCTTGGACTACGTTACATTCTTGGAGGCCATACTTCATAAAAAAATCGTATCCGAAGCTTCCTATACAGAAATTTTCTCTCCCCATATACGGATTACATCATCTGCTCAGTTCGGAGATGGAACTGCTATCGAGACCGATAAATATAATAATATTAACCTTAGTTACGGCCTAGGATGGGGCTATTTTAAAACACCGTTTGGCAAAGGAGTATTCAAGGAAGGGAGCGGAAACGGATTTCAACATTATTCAATTCTGTTTCCAGAAACGGGTATAGGAATTATGATCATGACCAATAGCGATAATGGAAAAAGTATCTTTAAGGAACTATTGGAAGTGGCAATAAAAGACACCTATACCCCTTGGGAATGGGAGAATTACATCCCCTACAATGAATTATAATATCCTTCGATAGAAAAAATTTTGAGTGGAATTGATTTCTGTACTATAAAACAAACGTTTTTGGTACTACTTCACCAAATTTGGAAATACTAAAGCGTAGCCTTAAAACCACCTTTAATTTACCTTTTAAAAACTAAAGGCCAAAGCTCATTTGTTAAATAGCCTAAATTCTATGTTTATTCCTTTAAAAAGTTAATAGGCTAGCGGTAAATCCATCACCTCCTCTATTCTGTTGAATAGGTCTTCTGGATTGAAAGGTTTAAATACGAAACCGTTCATTCCACTTTGAAAAATCTTGTTCTTTACTTCAAGGAATACCGAGGCGGATAGCGCTAATATAGGTAAAGTGGTATTGAATTTTCTAATTTCCATGGCAGAGGTGTAGCCGTCCATTACCGGCATCTGAATATCCATTAGGACTACATCGTAATTGTTTTCCCTCACCATATTTACGGCCATTAAACCATCAAAGGCAACATCTACAACTAGGTCTACCTTCTCCAATACCTGTTTGCAGACCATGATATTGATTTTGTTATCTTCTACCAACAAAATCCTTCTGCCTTTTAGATTGCGGTCTTTTTTTCCGGTGTTCTGGTTCACCCTTCCAACCGAAGCTGGCTTTAACTCGAGATCAAAGTAAAAGCGACTTCCAATCCCTACATCACTTTCTATTTTCACTGTTGAGCCCATAGCTTCCAATACGCTTTTAACAATAGGCAGGCCAAGCCCTGTGCCACCATAAAATCGATTTGTATTTATGGAGGCTTGGGTAAACGGCTGCCATATATTTTCTAGTTGTTCTTGAGGAATACCGATTCCGGTATCTATTGTCTCAATACGAACAAGTATGCTTCCATTTTTGTCCTCCTGTTTTCTAATCCTTAAGGTTACACTTCCTTTTTCCGTAAACTTTATGGCATTGGAGACCAGATTATTTATCGCCTGATTGAAACGGTCAATATCCAACCATACACTCGGAAGTTCTTCATCGATTTCCAATTCCAAAGAAATTCCTTTCTTCAAACAACCGGGCCCATGTATCTGTTTTATCTGCTTTGCAGCAGCTATTATATCGGAGGGAATTGGATTGAGCTCGATTCCGCTGGATTCCATTTTACTAAAATCCAACACGTTGTTCAGTAAGTTTAGTAATATTTTTCCCGAGTAGTTCAATGCCTCTATGTTGTCTCGTTGATCTTCTCTTGGGTTCGTATCTCCCAGGATGTGGGAGAGCCCGGTAATAGCATTCAATGGCGTCCGAATCTCATGGCTCATCATGGTCAAAAATTTGGACTTGGCATTGGATGCTTCAATGGCTTTTTCCCGTTCGCCATGAATGCTCGAATAGAATTGGAGGTTGCTGACAGAAAAAAAAATTAATTGGTAGGTAATAAGAATTGAAGTGGTGAAAATGGAGATTGGATAAATATATCTTCCGGCCGATAAGACATCCATCTGCGTAGTGGTAAATAAGTTGAAATCTGTAAAGTACAGAAGAAACCAAAGCACCATGGAGAGTACCGGAAAAATCATGATATAGACTTTTTCCCTTCTAAATGAAAAAAATACAAAAGGCAATCCCATGGCGAACATTAATATGAACTCCACACTACCAGCTTTTCCGATAAAAGAAGAAGTTATGGCAACACTCAAATTAAAGGCGAGGAGATAAATAAAACGAGCCAACGTTAGATTCCCCCTTTTGGAGATAATAGTAGATAACAAAAAAAAAGGTACCGACGCCCCAATATACTCGCTCAACTCATATAGACCCAAACTCCGCGCTAAAAAAAACCAGAGTACTGAAATAGTCATAGTCAATAGGGAAAGTTTGAAAACAAGTTTGACTCTACGTTTAGAGAATTCAGACATAATTAAAAGGATTGATATTCGTTAAATATAAAAGTGCACAGACTTCTTCTGTGAAAGTAAAACAGGTATTCAATGGAAGACCTTACTCCACAAAAATCTCGTGCTTTAAGACGTTCATATCTTATGGGTATAAAACTTCCAGTAATTGACCGCTCCGCGATAGAATGATACCTTTTGATGTTTATAGTTTTAGGATAGTTAGTCGCGTCCATGTTTACACTATTCTAAAATCAAGATTTTTGAGAGTATTATATTCTAATCCTCACTTCCTCGACCATTAGCTTTCCAATAGTTCAATTTTGAAAATCAGTAATGTTCGTTGAAAAATATAACTGCTTTCCTTAAACTTTATGCATTTTACTGCACTGAGCGAATAGATAATGGCACTAAGCTTAAAGCTTTTGCACTATGGGTCATGTAAGTTTATTTTATTTTCTTGATTCATAAGTGGTTTCTGTGGGTTTGATTAAAAGGGTTTACCACTTTTCTTAGATAATTATTTTTCATGTTAATAAATTCGTGTTCTGAATTTAAATATAACTATACGTGTAGGAAATTTCTTATTTTATGTTGTCAAATTGATTTGTATGTATACAAAAGCATCGAGAAGTGTAGTGAGGCATCCCTTACAGGACTGCTTTGTATAGATTTTATTATAGATTGAATTATGAAAAATTTTGGAAAAGGCTTGCGCTAAGGAATTGGTCATAGAAGTTCAATTAAAGCTGTTTTCACTTAAATAGACTAGTATAAT
>CAZMUV010000135.1:0-6886 GCA_964569345.1 uncultured Maribacter sp.
TTGTTGGTCGAGTTCCTTATAAAGGAGATTTGTTTGAGAGCATCCATCAATTTGTAGGAGGTATCAGAGCAGGAATGGGGTATTGTGGTGCTAAGGATATTGATACCTTAAAGGAAACCGGTCGGTTCGTTAAGATTACTGCTAGTGGTATCAATGAAAGTCATCCGCATGATGTTACAATAACAAAGGAGTCGCCTAACTATAGTAGGTAACATATAGAATAATAAAGGTATCATATAAAAAATCCTAGTAATATAAAGTTGCTAGGATTTTTTATTTGTTGTGTTTTACGCTTAAAAGCTATGTTACTTGGCGCCAGCGTACGTTTTCCAATCCTTGTCTTTATAAATGTCGTCTCCAAAATACCTGGCGATATTTAAAAAAGGTTCAGGTTTTTGATAACCCGGAACCGGAGAAAGCATGTTCATTTCTTCATCAAGAAAAATAGTAGTGGGATAACTCAGTTTACCCTGCATTAGCGCTGCAGCAAGTTCATGATACCCTTTTCTGCCAGATGCTATAAATTTATAGGTCTTTCCTTTAAAATCAATCGGGTCTTTTCCTTCCCCGTCCATTTTTACCATATAAAAATTGTCTTCCATATATTGTGCAACCGCTGTGTTTTGAAAGGTATCCTTATCCATTTTCTTGCACCACCCGCACCAATCTGTATAGACGTCAATAAATACTTTTTTAGGGTTTTCATCAGTGGCAGCCAATTCAACGGCTTCTGAAAAGGAAACCCATTGTACTTCTTGGGCAAAGCTTACTATTGTAAAAAGTGCCAGGATACCTGTTAGGTATATATTTTTAAGGGAAGAGGTGTTCGTTTTCATGGTATGCTTTGCATGATTAGTCCAAATAGTATACCAAAGCTAACGAATTTTCCCCGAGTTTATTTTACGTTCGCTGTTTCCTTTATTTCAAAAAGGCCTTTGGTGTCCACTTGGTTTTTGACCAAATCATCAAACGTCTCGCGTTCTCTTATGAGAATAGCTTTCCCTTCGTGCCAAAGTACTTCTGGTGGTCTAAATCTAGAATTGTAATTACTAGCCATAGTAAAGCAGTAGGCGCCAGCGTTCTTAAAGCTTAGAATATCACCTTCTGTAATTTCGTTTATTCTTCGATTACTAGCAAAGGTATCTGTCTCGCAGATATAGCCCACTACAGAGTAATAACGTTCGCGACCTTCAGGGTTGGAAATATTCTCAATTTCATGACTAGAGCCGTATAGCATAGGGCGTATCAAATGGTTGAAACCGGAGTCGATACTCGCAAATACCGTAGATGTTGTTTGTTTTACAACGTTCACTTTAGCCAAGAAAAAACCGGCTTCACTCACTAGAAATTTACCTGGTTCAAAGGCTAATGTCAATTCCTTACCATAATCTGCGCAAAATTCATTAAACCGGGTACTTAATTTTTTTCCTAGTTCTTCTATATTGGTTTCAATATCTCCTGCTTTGTAAGGGACTTTAAATCCGCTACCAAAATCAATAAAATCTAAATTCTTGAAATTTTTGGCCGTTTCGAATAGTATTTCGGATGCATATAAGAATACATCAATGTCTAAAATATCACTACCCGTATGCATGTGAATACCGTTGATATTCATATGGGTAAGCTCTACAATACGCAATAAATGTGGTATTTGATGAATGCTGATACCAAATTTTGAATCGATATGGCCTACGGAAATATTAGAATTTCCACCTGCCATCACATGAGGATTGATGCGGATGCATACCGGAATATTCGGATGCTTGCTACCAAATTGCTCCAAAATAGAAAGGTTATCGATATTTATGCGAACACCCAATTTTGCGGCTTCTTCTATTTCCTCTAAAGAGACTCCATTAGGGGTAAAAATGATAGATTCTGGACTAAAGCCTGCCAAAAGTCCAAGTTGTACCTCTTGTATAGAAACGGTATCCAAGCCGCTTCCCAAGCTATTCATGAGCTTCAAAATAGTTATGTTAGAAAGTGCTTTGGCTGCGTAATTTAATTTAAGGCTTTTTACGGAGCTGAATGCTTTGGTAAGTCTATTAAACTGGGAAATTATGGTAGCGGAATCATAAACATAAACGGGGTCTCCATATGTTTTTGCTATTTTTAATAAATCCGTGTTCCTCATATTCGTTTGCTTTTCAGCAAATCTAGAGTACTATGCTGGTTTGTACAAAAAAAAATACATTAAAATTACAAATATAACAAAAAGTGATATTTATAACAATTTATAAATTCCACTTTTCTTGTGTTGCAGTACTGCCGGTTGTAACTTTAAATGATGAAAATCTCAAAATAGCGCACTAGGTCAAACACAGTACGCGCCATTTTAAACAGCTGCTTGTTAATCAATTAATTACACAAATTTATTTAAATGAAATTACCTTTATTTCCATTACAGTCCATATTTTTTCCTGGTGAAACCGTGCCTCTTCATATTTTTGAACCACGTTACAAGCAATTAATTAATGATTGTAAGGATGAGGCCATAACCTTTGGAATCCCCGTTTATATTAATGATGGAATGCAATATGGCGTGGAGGTGCAGCTCGTAGAGGTAGTAACCAGTTATGAAAGTGGCGAGATGGATGTGGTTTGTGTGGCACGACAGGTCTTTAAATTGGTGTCCTTTGAAAAGCAATTGGTAGATAAGTTATATTCTGGGGGTGTTGTGGAGTTGTTAGCTTACGATTATAAGGCAGATGAAGCCTTCAAAGCTAAGGTTTTAAGTAAGTTAAGAGATCTTTACTCTATTATGGAGGTTCCCTTTTCTGAAGCGAGTGTGGCGAAGTTCAATAGCTTTACATTGGCACATAAAATGGGATTGTCTTTTGAGCAGGAATATGCCTTGTTGCAAATTCCTAAAGAAATGGATCGTCTCTCTTTTATTAATGACCATTTAACAACTACAATTGGCGTATTGAGCGAGGTGGAAAGAACGAGAAGAACCATAGAGCTAAACGGCCATTTTAAGAATTTTGACCCATTAGATTTTAAAGATATTGAAATAGAGTAGGAATACAGCCTACCTATTATTCGGAAACCAGTAATTATTCTTTTTAATTTTTCGATTATTACCCCTCGTTTCCTATTTTTGTAGAACTAATAAAATCACAATAACATATGAACCTTCACGAATATCAAGGAAAAGAGATATTGGCCAGTTTTGGCGTACGCATACAAAGAGGTATCGTAGCACACAGCCCAAAAGAAGCTGTTGATGCGGCAAAAAAGTTAACGGAAGAAACCGGAACCGGATGGCACGTTATCAAGGCACAGGTTCACGCCGGTGGTCGCGGAAAAGGTGGCGGTGTTAAGTTGGCAAAAAACCTTAAAGAGGTTGAAGAGCTAGCAGGAAATATTATTGGGATGGATTTGGTTACGCCCCAAACGTCTGCAGAAGGAAAGAGAGTGCATCAAGTATTAGTTTGCGAGGACGTTTATTATCCAGGAGATAGTGAAACAAGTGAATTTTACATGTCCGTTCTTTTAAATAGAGGAACAGGGAAAAATATGATTATGTATTCTACCGAAGGTGGAATGGATATAGAAGAGGTTGCTGAGAATACACCTCATTTAATATTTACGGAAGAAATAGATCCAGGAACGGGGCTCTTAGGTTTTCAGGCACGTAAAATTGCCTTTAACCTTGGACTTTCTGGAATGGCGTTTAAGGAAATGACAAAGTTTGTTGCTTCGTTGTATAAGGCTTACGTGGAAAGTGATTCCAGTATGTTTGAAATCAATCCTGTATTGAAAACATCCGATGATAAGATTATGGCTGTGGATGCTAAAGTCTCCATTGACGATAATGCCTTGTACCGCAGAAAACAATATGCAGAAATGCGCGATCTTAGAGAGGAGAACCCTATCGAAGTAGAGGCTAGTGCGTTAGGTTTGAATTATGTTGATTTAGACGGGAATGTTGGCTGTATGGTAAATGGTGCTGGTCTTGCTATGGCAACGATGGATTTGATTAAGATGGCTGGTGGAGAGCCTGCCAATTTCTTGGATGTGGGTGGTACTGCAGATGCTAAAAGGGTTGAAGAGGCTTTTCGTATCATCTTAAAGGATAAAGGAGTTAAAGCGATTCTAGTTAATATTTTTGGTGGTATCGTGCGTTGTGACCGCGTAGCAAATGGTATTGTGGAAGCCTATAAGAATATGGGAGACGCTATGAATGTTCCAATTATCGTTCGCCTGCAAGGTACCAATGCAATTATTGCAAAAGAGATTATAGATAATTCTGGACTTGCGGTACATTCTGCCGTACAGTTTCAAGAAGCAGCTGACAAGGTTAAGGAAGTTTTAGCCTAAGAATAAAGCTTTAGTAGAATAGAAAAAGGGTAGCGTTTTAAAACGCTACCCTTTTTTGTTTGCTCAAAATAGACAGAGTATATTTTGTTGGTGACCTTTTAAACATTCAAATACCTTAATCAGGCACTCTATTTAAGTATGTTGGTAAAATATGTCATTTATTTTTATGTGGTATTTGCTACTAAAATGAGGTTGAAGAATCACCTTGTAATAGCAATGTTTACTGAGCTTTATGGTAATTGGCACATGTATTTAGCTCGATTGAAGATTGATTAAAAAAATGTTAAAAGCAAATTCTATTGTAACACTTGCGGTTTTCGAGCGTCTTTTAAGTAATATATCATCAATCAATTAATAATCAAATTTCGATAAACAGCGTCAATCAACGTTTCGGGATTAAAAACAAACAAGTCATGAGAAAATTAAGTTATGTTATCGTAGCTGCAATGCTATTGTCCACAGGTTCTATTTTAGCAACTTCTACAGAACTACGTGAACCCACAACAAGTCTTTCCGCACAGATTTCAGAAATGTTATCCGATAATTCCTTTTCAGAGGGCCAATGTAATTCGACTGCTCAAGTACGATTTACGTTAAACGATGAGGGTGAAATCGTAGTGCTTTCGGTAGAGACCGAGTCTGAGGATTTAGAGCGTTTCGTTAAAACTAGATTGAACTATAAAAAAATTGAAATTTCTAATGTTGAAGAGGGAAAACTGTATACGGTTCCCGTAAGAATAACTTCCTAAACACATTTGAATTAGCTGAAAAATCCTAAGACGTTCGTTTTAGGATTTTTTTTTGTTCTTATATTTTACGTTAGGCACTGCTCTATCTACTTTTTTAAGCTGCCTAGCTTTAAAGCTATTGTCCTGCTCTGGTTTTTTTTCTAATTTTTGCTGACCTAATAGTACTTCTCCTGGATTTTTTGGATTTTCTTTAGTGCCTCTTAAGTGTATCACCAATCCATTTAGGAAATTGCGTAAAACCTGATCTCCACATTCCATATAATTGGGGTGGTCCTCTTTTCTAAAGAATGCGCCTAACTCGCTCTTAGATATTTTAAAGTCGACCAACTCGAGTATGCTTACAATGTCGTCATCCCTAAATTTTAAGGCGACCCTTAGTTTTTTAAATACGTCATTATTTGTCATAGATCTCTAGTTTTTTACAAGGTATTATAATTTAAACAAAGGTACGCTACCGGTTAAATAAATGCTAGTCCAGTATACGATTAACAGTTTTTAGTAGTTATCTAAATAGCTCTAAACTAGTTATTACTGGATTATGAACACTCAAAAAGAAAAACTTAGTATACTTTCGGAAATGATTTCCTTCGCTAAGGTAGATAATACCATAAAACAGGTGGAGTACGATTTCCTTTTTAATGTGTCCCAACAGTTAGGTGTTCGTAAAACCGTGTTCAATGACCTTTTTAAAACCGAAGCCGAACATGTGATACCAAAGTCACAAGCAGCGCGTTTGGTGCAGTTTAATCGCCTTATTTTGCTTATGAATGTGGATGATACCCAACAGCTCAATGAAATACGGCGTTTACATAATATTGGACTGGCAATGGGTCTTCCGCCATCTGCCATTCAGCAAGTGTTGTCCATTATGCATAAATATCCAAATAGAGTTGTCCCGCCGGAAGTCATTATTTCCATTTTTAAGGCACATTATAATTAGGGATATCACCAAAAAAATATAGCACTACGTTTTGATGATTAAAACCAACGTTTTATTAGAAGTTGGAGAATGCATTATAAGGTTTGATTCTCGTTTAGTGGATATGCCACAGCTTAGACATCTCAACTTTTGAAAAGTAGACCATAGCAAATAGGTCAACCTAAAAATTGGAGCATGTTTTTATTTTTCCTCGCTTTTCAATAATTTATACCTATCTGCTAGATTACTTTCTATTTTATTCCCGTCTCTATCTAAGTGAAAGAGTACATTTTCGCCCACTTGGTACAGTTGCGTTTCTCCAGAAGTGAATACTATCTTTATTACCGAGCCTTTACTATTCCAAGAATATGTACCGCTGCTTTCGGTTCCTCCTGTTTCTTTTCCCAGATATTGAATTGTTCTTACATAACTACCATCTTTTGCTAACGCAATAGCAGTTTTGATCCCTTCACAATCTGCACAAGGGATAGTACCTTTATATATGCCATGGTAGTCTAATGAATTTTTACTATTGTGGGCTTTACTTGCGACTGTATAGTGATCATTTTTTGTTTTGGTTGTTTTGGTATTTTTATTAAATTCTTTGTTTGTTTCATTTTTACAGCTCAAAATCAATAGTACCAATAAGAGTGGATAAAATTTAGTTTTCATTTTTGACTTAATTTTAAAGTTGGTTTATAATTCATAGGCGACTCCCAATCCTAATTCCCTAAGAATTTTAACCGTTAAATTTTAAAGCGTTGACAATGTTAGCAATTAGTTCTAAATTATGATTGATGTGCAGGCCATATTCTAAACCAACTTTTACTAGAAAAAAGGTCTGTTTTATGTGCATTCTGCTCCTGAGCCTAATAGGAAGCTAAAAATGATAAGT
>CAZMUV010000136.1:0-6396 GCA_964569345.1 uncultured Maribacter sp.
TATTTACAAGTTTAATTCCTAGCTCTGTTCCTTCAGCTGTCCAATAATCAAAATGTACATAGGACTTAGCAGTTAAATCAGTAGGATTTCCATAATCTGTTACGATTCCTGTGAAATCGAGATTAGCATACTTAATGGTATTGTTTCCTTCAATCTGAACTTCTTCAAAACCAGAGTTAGACCATTCCGTTGGTAATTCACTAACCGTAATTGGAGTATAGACGTCACTATAAATTGAAATTACATCTGATTCTGCTAATATTGGAGCTGGTGCAGCAGTTGTAGGTTCTTCATCTTCAACTATAGGGGGAGTTTCACCTGCCTCACCCAAAACAATATCATCGAATAAATGAACAGTTGGCGCGTCTTTGTCCCCGTTAAAATTGAAGAACAGAACCATACGCTCATACTTATCGGAATCGCCCGCAGTAAATGGAAAAGATAGTTCTTCCCATTGCCCAGCAACGGTAGTCACTGATATAACCTCGGTTGAAAGAGATCCATCAGCACTATCTTCAATCTTCAAATTTACATTTTGCCCAACGGCAGGGGAAAATACTTTTATTTTAATGGCTTGATTTTCAGAAAAATCTATCTTGGTAGCTAAATCAAAGAAAAAACCAGCAAAGCCAGCTACCCCTTCAGATTGGGTAACTTGCATTACTTTTTCCGAAGTATTAATTCCTTCCTTGTTTGGGTTATCTATGGCTTCAATTACAACGGAACCATCGGCCTCCCCAAAAACGCTGGTTTCCGGTGCACCACATTCAAAATCTATGCCCTCTGCAATGTTGGGAACAATAACGCCAAAGGTACAAGGTTCACCCTCTGGCACAGGTTCAGGGGCTACAAATGCCGACTTGGGAGGAATATCATCTTCGACCTCACAAGAAATTATAATACTGAAAACACCAAACACCAAAAGTGTTCCTGTTAAAGGTAAGTTTAAGCTTTTTATATACTGTTTAATCCTATTACGGTTCATGTCGTAGTTTTTTAGTTTACCAAATTTATCTGCCCTTAATTATATCCATCATTTTGAGGATAATTTGATCCTAACAGGTCAATTTGCTGCTGAGGAATAGGCCAATTTTGCATGTACTCCCTTAAAATGACCTTTGGATTTCCCTCTGGGTATGATTCATTAAGATTATCGTTATTCATGTGGTCTGATAAAAATTCAAACAATTTTCCAGTTCGCTTTAGTGTATACCAACGTTGTCCTTCAAAAGCCAGCTCTCGCGCTCCTTCATCCAATATGGCCTGCAAATCAATTTCGGAAGCAGGCGCCGTATTAGCTCTAGTTCTCACAGCATTTAGATATTCTAAGGCTTTTGACGTATTACCAAGCATCATATGTGCTTCAGCACCCATGAGGTAGGTTTCTGCCAATCTGTAGACCATAATGTTCTTGAAGTGGTTCCTATCGGTGGGTTCTACATTTTCATCAAAAAACTTAATAACCCCTGGATTTTGCCTTCTGTAATACAGCATAAATTCATTCTGGTCGGTCTCACTATTTTCATACAAATCCAGTGGGTCTCCCAACATTTTTCCTTCAGGTAGTGAAGCTTCATCGTTATACTCATATTCAAAAATATAGTATCCTCTATCCTTTCTACTATCGTTTGAATCTTCGTTCAAAAGGTCAATCAGATATTGATTCAAAGAAATGAAACCAGCTCCAGCTCCTCCATTTTCCACTGACTGAACTAGACCAGGAGCCTCTGCATAAGAGGACACCATATTCCAATTCATAATATGAGGAGCTCCCCCACCAATAGTTTGAAATTCAAAATTGACGGCAAACAAGGTTTCAGGATGATTAAGATCACCTGCAAAAACCTCCTGGGTTGTAGCAATTAAATTGTGATTGCCACTCTGTATGATAGCATCTGTTTGAGCAGCGGCCTCAGTCCAATCGCTTTCCCACATAGCGACCATAGCCCGTAAATGTCGTGCCGAACCCTGACTCCACCTACCAAATTGTTCTGGATTATAACTAAGATTTTCTATTGCAAAATCCAAATCTGCACGCAACAAGGTAAATATTTCCTCTTCAGAAGATTTATTCTGAGGTAAATCAAAAGCATTTTCTGGTGTTGTAGGATTCGTATTTACGAAAATGTTATTAAATAGTCGATACAGAATAAAGTAAGAATTAGCCCTCATTGTTTTTGCTTCGGCTAGAATTTGATTTCTTCTATCCTCATCTATATCGGTTAAATTTTCAGCGCCTTGGATAACAGCATTTGCCCGATCAACTATCTCATAATAATATACCCAATAGGCATTTATACCCTCTGCGGTTCCAAAATCGCCTAAGCTTGCACCCCATAGAAGTCTGCTATAAAGTGATACCTCACCGGTTATACCAGCGGACAAATCACTCTTTGCTTGTAAGATTAAGGGAATGGTACCGTTAAGCCTGCCATCTTCGTAAATTCTACGGTTTAAAGTGTAAAGTCCAACTACAGCATTTTCAAGGCCTTCGGGCGAAGAGTATAAAAAATCTACCGAAGTATCAGACAATAATTTGTCTTCCAGAAAATCCTCTTCACAAGATGTAAATAAGGTAAGCGTAATAAGTATGGCAAAAAATCTTTTCGATAACAAATAACCATTTATAATTTTCATCTGTTGCTATTTATTTATTTTAAAATATAATTAAGAATGACAACCCAAACCTCATATACAGGCGTTAGTTCCTTTGTAAATTGGTAATGCATCACTAGTTTCCTAAAATGTTATGTTCGTTCCAATGGTAATATTTCTTGTTTCCGGAAACGAAGTTCCATTATCATTATTAATTGGGTTTTGTTCAGGGCTATACGATTTAAAATCGGTAAACGTGAACAAATTGGTTCCTGTTGCGTACAACTTCACGCTCTTTAACCCAATTTTAGAAAGAGATTCTTTAGGAAGGTTATACCCAAATGTTAATGTTCTCAAACGAACATAAGACGCATCTCGCACTGCAAAGGGAAAAAGATGTAAATGTGTATCCGGTTTTGGTCTTGGATATTCAGTAGACGGAAATTCTGGAGTGTAATATTTTGTCCTTATTCCATTTATCGCACCTTTCCATAATTCACCATTGGCAAGCACGGTATTTAGTCGGGTGGCACCCTCAACAATGTAAATATCTGCGAAAAGCTCAAAATTCTTATAACGAAATGTGTTTGTAATCGATCCAAACCAATCAGGATCCGTGTTGGTAAATACATTATCACGGTTGTCTATTTGTCCGTTACCATCTTGATCTACAACCCTTACATCTCCTGGCTGTGCCAACGGGTCTCCCGAACCTGCGATATCATCACCTACCTGATAAATTCCATCATACTTAGGTAACCAAATATTGTTAATGGATTGACCAACAGAGAGTCGTCTTCCAGAACTATCATTAACGTCAATAGGAGTACCGTTTACATCAGTTTCACCAGTAAGCGAAATAACTTCGTTTCTATTTTTGGAAAAAATAAGCCCCATAGTCCAGCTGAAGTTTTCTTTTCTAACAAAATTAGTATTTAAGGATGCTTCAAGACCTTGGTTTTGTAATTCCCCAACGTTAAATCGAATCACATTGAAACCCGTTGTACCTGCAATTGCCCGGTCTAATAACAAATCAGTTGTATTTGCTTTGTAATATTCTACCGTACCCTCAAAAAAGTTATTGAACAATCTAAAATCAACACCTGTATTCAATGTTGTAGTAGTTTCCCATTTTAAGTTCGGATTCGGTAAACGAGATGAAGCAGTTGACCCACCCACCGTTTGCCCACCGAATACGTAAGGTCTATCATCTGCTACACCCAAGGACTCTAATGAATTAATTCCTTGGTTTCCAGTTGCACCATAACTGACCCTAAATTTCATTTCATCTATGCTCTCTATATTTTGCATGAATGGTTCTTGATGTGCTTTCCATGCTACAGAAACAGCTGGGAAAAACCCCCATTTATTATTGGCTGCAAATACGGAAGCACCATCCGCCCTTGCCGTAGCCTCCAATAAGTAACGATCTAAATATCCATAACGCACCCTTCCTAAGAAAGAAAGAAGCCGCCGTTCAGAAACATTTCTTTCGTTGGCAAGTAAAGTCGTGGCATCACCATTAAAGCCAAGGGAATTATTAGTGAATCCTGACTTATCAATTTGGGTATATTCATTAGACTGCTCATCAAAAGCTTGAACACCTGTTATATCTAAATTATGATTTTCTCCAATCTGTGGAGTGTAATTGAATATATTTTCTATTAAAACTTGCTTAAATAAGGTATTGGATATTACACCGATACCTCCTATTCCTTCATCTCCAGCAGAATGCAATGAAGACCTATATATACCTCGATTGGTATTTCTATTTCTCAGAAATGTATTTAAAGTATAACTAAAGCTGGGTGTGAAATCATACGTTAAATTTAGATTTATATCGGTAAGATTTATTTTTGACCTATCGGTAGATTCTCTTTGATCCCAAAGCGGGTTTACGGCAGTTATAGAATTTCCTAAATAAAATTTTATCAATTCATTATCATCCGTAAAAGGCTTTGCTAAAGGGGTAATAGTAGTAAAATTCAGGCCGCCAGTTTCTTGATCCTGAGTAGCATTTTGATAATTCAGTATACCCCGGAATGTTAATTTATCTGTCACTTTATGCTCAAGATTCAATTTATAAGTACCCCTGTCAAAACCAGAATTTGGAATAATACCTTCTTGAGAAAAGTAATTAAGACTTGAAAATATCTTAGTCTTCTCCGTACCTGCTGAAAAACTTACGGAGTGACTTTGAATCAGTGCATCTGTTAGTGTCCTATCTTCCCAATCAACGAATTCCCTATTCTCAATTGCATCTAGTTCAAAAGGACTGAAGACGTTTTCATCTCTTAAATAATCGCCAGTAAACCTATTTCTATTTGCTTCTCTTCTTAAATCAATAAACTGGGATCCATCATATAGATTAAAGTTTCGGGTTACGGTTTGGACCGTGGTATACCCATTATAAGTAATGGTTGCCTTTCCTACCGTTCCCTTTTTAGTAGTAACTAAAATCACACCATTCGATGCTCTTGAACCATAAATGGCCGTAGAAGAAGCATCCTTAAGAATTTCAATACTAGCAATATCGTCCGGTGCTACATCATTTAAGTTATCAAATGGCAAACCATCAACAATTATCAAAGGTGAATTCCCGTTGGGTGCAACCGAAACATTTCCCCTAATCACGATATTAGAAGCTCCACCAGGTCTTGCATCCCCGAGGTTCACTTGAACACCGGCAGCCCTACCTCGAAGCATTTCGGATACGTTCGTGGTTGGTACAGCGGTCGCCTCATTTACTTCAACGCTTACAACCGAGCCAACGACATTACTTTTTCGTTGCGTCCCATACCCTACAACAACAACCTCATCTAGAGCCTGAGTATCTTCTTCCATTGATACATTAATAGTATCCTGTTGTCCTACGACAATTTCGACCGTCTTGTATCCGAGATAACTAAAAACTAGTATCGCATCCGATGTGATATTTGAGATTTGATAATTGCCATCAAAATCGGTGACCACACCATTGGTTGTTCCTTTGGCTACGATATTTACACCTGGAATAAATCCTGACGCATCAGAAATAGTACCAGTTATCGTTTTAGTTTGGGAAAACCCTAAGGTTGTACACAGTAATACAATAATTGTTATGATTCCACATCTCATTTTCTAGTGAATTTTAATTACACTCAAATGTATGGACATTATGATTCCTTTAACGATTTACGCACCTATACAAAAATACTACATTGATAATTTCAGGTAAACATAATTAGGAATATGGTAATTTTTAAACGGAATAATCAGCAAAATAAAGGTTTCTAAAGAAATAAATATCAAATACTATCATATCGTCTATTTGTTGGTGTAGTGGTAATGTTGTGGTTAAGATAAGAAGTGTATAGTTTAAAATGACAGTATATAATCTGTCAAACCCGTTTCATGTGCTAAATTCATCTTTTTACGCAAACGATATCTTTTAACTTCCACACTTTTTATTGATATGTTTAATAAAGGAGCTATCTCTTTAGAGGACAGATTTAGTCTTAGGTAAGCACATAATCTTAAATCGTTTGGTGTTAATTCTTCGTGTTTTTCCTGAAGCGTCCTTAGGAAATCCTTATCGGCATTATTGAAAGCTTCTTCGAAGAACTTCCAATCATCCTCATTAGTAAGGTTTCGGTCTATAGTTTTAATGACGGATTTTATCTGGGTTGGGTTGTCAGCTTTTATTAACTGTTGTTTTATGGTATTTAGAAATTCGTTACGCTTTATGGTGCTCATAGTCGAAATCGCTAATTCCCTATTTTTACTCTCAATTTCACCTTTTAGCTTTTCATTTTTAAGTTG
>CAZMUV010000137.1:0-6356 GCA_964569345.1 uncultured Maribacter sp.
CGATTACAACGGCACCCATAAAAAAGCCGACCATCACCAAAATGAAACCGCCTGGGATTATGCAGGGGACGGATGCCAATCTCCTGCAGCTCTCCACAAACGAAGGATTACCAGTTAATGATGTTACCTCCTTTCTGGAAACAGAAGATGGGGCTGTTTGGATAGGGTCTTCCAATGGTACCACACCCCTAACCTACTATGATGGTGAGAATGCCTTTGTTTACGACTATCCAGGAGTCTATAAAATGACCTTTGACAAACAAGGCAAGCTTTGGTTGGTGAGTCCAGGGCCACGTGTTTTAACCGTTTTGGATTTTAAGAACGATACAGCATATACCATTACCAAGACCGAAAGTTTTATACCCTTCGACATTCTATGTGACCACACAGGCACCCTCTATATGGCCTCCCTTCGCGAAGGGTATTACGCTATGGATCCGGAAATGAAAAGTCTGAAAAGAATAGCAAATGAAGGTAGTACTAAACCTTGGCGGATTATGAAAGATAGTAATGATAATCTATGGTTAGGTTTTACCGATCATCTTGCGATGTTAAACAAAGACAGAAAGGAACTTAAAACAATTCCACGGATGGCGGATGTAGACATGAACTCCGTAGTTTTTAATATTACAGAAGATCGATCGGGTGATATCTGGATAAGTTTACCTGATCCTGCTCAAACGAACAACATAACTTCCTCTACCCTCATGAAGCTCTCGCTAAAGGAAGGTACTGTAAAGGTACTCGATGCTGAAAATGGCTATAACAGCACTGGCACCGAAATAGCAGAAGACACCCAAGGGAATCTATGGATATTGGGAGCTAAAGAGGCCTTTGTTTTAAGCGAAAATCGGGGAAAGCATAAAACGATTGCCTTGAACAGCACCCTGCAGGCCTCCCTTAAGATACCAAGACCTTTAAAAAGAAAAGATGGTTCCTTATGGATTGCCACTACCGATAAAGGGGTGGTCATCGCCAATGACTTTGCCCTAAAAACGGAGTATTTTGATACCTCTAAAGGATTGATAAATGACCAAGTTTGGGACATAGAAGAAGACTCCAGAGGAAATCTTTGGTTGGGCACTGTGGCCGGTATCAATATTATTGACCCTAAAAACAACACCATTAAAGCGCTACCTCACGAATTACTTCATAGTACGTTTGAAAATACTGTGCTTAATATTCAAGAAATTAAGCAAGATATTTTCTTTATTGATGCGGTTTGGGGCTTTTCTATTTTAGATCGGCAGAAGAACGAAATAACCGTTTATGCCAGTAACCCAAACTCAGATTTTAGGGTTTGGGATGTTGAGTTTATGAACGATCATACTTTTATAATGACTACTGGGGAAGGTGTTTTTGTATATGATATAAAAATCAACAGCTTAAAGAAAATTACGTCAAAAACAGACCCTGAAATTCTGAAGAAGGCTAATCAATCAATCATCTACTTTGATGAAAAAGAAACGCTTTGGTTCCCCACGAATAATGGTTTGGCCAAAATTGATTTAAAGGCAGAGACCCTAAGTTATCTGAGAGAAGAACAAGGTCTTTGTGATAACGGAACAAACGTAGTGGTATCTTCAAAAGAAGGAGAATTATGGCTAGCTACCCTGAACGGTATTGCTATTTTAAATTTGGAAGAAAACACGCTTACCAATATAAATGAAGAAAATGGTCTGGTACCTGCAGAAACCTATGACCTTATTGAGCGCGGAAATATGATGTACAGCGGCAGCGTAGATGGTCTTATTCCTATTGAAAAGTCATTAGCCAAGGTTAGCAACCAAGGTTTTTACAACTACAATGAAGGGTTTGGATTTAAGTCCACAGACTTTCTCGAAGGTTCCGCTAAGTTTCTCAAAAATGGACAATTTTGGACCGGTGTTGGGAACACTTCCAATGAATTCAGGTTATTGGTACTGGATGCTGCACCGCAACCCGATAGTCTTGAAAGTTCCGTTTTTATTACCAACTTGTTCGTTATGGATGAAAATCCGGGTTTTAATGAAAATAGCAGTATTGATTCTTTAAACAATAAAACAACATCATACGCTACCAACTATAAAATGAAGTGGGACTCCATAACCTATCCTTACGGTCTTGCGGAAGGCCTTGTCCTCCCGTTTGACCAGAACAGTTTAAGTTTTAGTTATGCAAGTGGTGATGTGCTCAATAGGGAGCAATTAACCTACAGGTTTATTCTTGATGGGGAAGATGAAGATTGGACCTATGCCGCCACCACAACGAAGACCAAAAATTACTACAACCTAAAACCGGGCAACTACACCTTTAAAGTAGCTGCTAGAGGGTTTACCAACAAATGGTCCGTTCCGGCGAGCCTGGAATTTAGCATAAATCCACCCTGGTGGCAAACCTGGTGGGCCTACCTCCTCTTCACCTTCATTTTTGGTGGTGCCGTTTGGTCCTTTGTGGCCTACCGTTCGCGCTGGCTACAAAAGGAAAACCGAGTGCTAGAAGAGCGGGTAACCCATAGGACTTCACAATTAAATAGCAAGATGGATGAATTAAAGGCTACCCAGTCGCAATTGATCCAGTCGGAGAAGATGGCATCCCTAGGGGAACTCACCGCTGGTATTGCCCATGAGATTCAAAATCCGCTGAACTTCGTCAATAATTTTTCTGAAGTAAACACCGAGCTCATTGATGAAATGCAAGAAGAATTAGAAAAGGGAGAGTATGAGGAAGTCATGGCGCTATCCAAAGATATTAGAGACAACCAGCAAAAAATAAACCACCATGGCAGGCGGGCAGATGCTATTGTAAAAGGAATGTTACAACACAGTCGCAGCAGCAGCAGTGAAAAAGAACCAAGTAATATCAATGCCATTGCAGATGAGTATTTGCGCTTGGCCTACCACGGATTACGAGCAAAGGACAAGTCTTTTAATGCTACATTGAACACCGATTTTGATAAAACTATTGGGAACATAAATATTGTTCCGCAAGACGTGGGTAGGGTTATCCTAAACCTAATTACCAACGCCTTTCATGCTGTAATTGAGAAAAACAACATAGAAAAAGGTAAGGTAGATAGTGCCTTTAAGCCAACTATTTGGGTAGCTACCAAAAGAATCGAAAACACGGTTCATGTAAGTATTCGTGACAATGGAAATGGTGTACCAGACAAGGTTAAAGACAAAATATTTCAACCCTTCTTTACCACAAAACCTTCGGGCCAAGGTACTGGTTTGGGATTGTCGCTCAGCTATGATATCATTAAAACCCATGGCGGCGAATTGTTACTAGAGACCAAGCAGGGCGAAGGAACAACGTTTACCATAACCTTACCAGAGGTCTAAAAAATAATTTGAAAAACCGAAATTAAAAACCAAAAAATCAAGAAAGCATATGAAAATATTAGTAGTAGACGATGAGCAAGATGTAAAAGTATTGTTTCAACAACGCTTTAGAAAAGAGATAAAAAAAGGAGAACTTGATTTCGTATTTGCGTTTTCAGGTGAGGAAGCACTTGACGTAATGAGTACCATGAGTCAAGAAGCCGTGTTAATCCTATCTGACATTAATATGCCTGGTATGAGTGGTCTTGAGCTTTTAAAGAAAATAAAAGAGAACTACGTGGCTCCACCACCCTTGGTTATGATGGTTACGGCTTATGGGGATGAGGAAAATAGAAATACGTCTAAAGAATTAGGCGCAGATGACTTTTTAACAAAACCGTTGGACTTTAATGTATTAAAAGCCAAACTTAAAGATATTGTATAATGGCAAAAATTATGGTAGTGGATGATGAGACCGACTTGGAAGTACTCATTAAACAGAAATATAGAAAACAAATTCGAAAAAAGGAATATGAATTTCTTTTTGCGATAAATGGTAAAGATGCTTTAGAAAAAATTGCATTGGACCCTGGAGTTGATATTGTTTTAAGCGATATAAACATGCCAGAAATGGATGGGCTTACACTCCTTTCAGAACTACATGAAAGTAGTCCGCTAATTAAGGCTGTTATCGTTTCTGCTTATGGTGATATGGAAAACATACGTGTAGCTATGAACCGAGGTGCCTTTGATTTCATTACCAAGCCTATTAATTTTGAAGACCTTACCCTAACCATGGAGAAAACCTTAAAACATGCTAAGGAAATAAAGAATACGATACAGGCTATTAAAGAAAATAATATTCTTAAAATGTATGTAGATGAGAATGTGCTTAACTTTATGAGTGGCCAGGAGTATGAATCCAAAATTACGGCAAATGAAAATATTGAGGGTACTGTAATTTTTGTGGATGTTTGTGGTTTTACACAAATAAGTGAAACAACCTCACCGGATGTGGTAGTAACAATGCTCAACACCTATTTTGATGCCATGGTCAAGGAAATAATGGAGCAAGATGGGATTATTGATAAATTTATAGGTGATGCGGTAATGGCAGTTTTTAAAGGAGAATATCATCTGGACCGCGCTATAGATGCTGCTCTGGCCATTCGTAATCAAGTGAACAAGTTCCCAGCCGTGGCCGGAATGGATAATTTTAAACCCAAAGTATCCATAGGGATTAAAAGTGGGGAAATGATATCCGGGAATATAGGGTCCGCTAAACTAAAACGTTTAGATTATACCGTGATAGGCGATACGGTAAATACCGCAGCACGCTTACAGGACGCGGCCAAGGAAAATCAAATCATCATTTGCGAAAGTTGCCATGAACAGGTAAAGGAAGCTTTTAAATGTGAGGCACTGGGGAGCGTTTCTATGAAAAATAAGGCAGAACCCCTAATGATTTATAACGTGTTAGAATAGTATAAGAGATTCGAAACATAGCATCAATAATAGACCTTAACCAATAGTAAGGAAACCAAAATCATGCAAGAACCAGAAAAAGAAGCCCAACCAAAAACACCACAGCCGCAAGCTGGCCAAGAATATTCCCCACCTATGCCAGAGGTGGAAGAATCCCCAGGGCATGCCGAAGAATTGGTGGATCATTATTGGGGCAGTATCAACTACGTTTTGGGCCTCATAAGGGCATCTGAAGTAAAAGCTGGCCTAATTCTTTCGTTTTACGGTATCCTCTTGAACTTTATCTTTCCACAGGTCCAAACCGTCTTGCTTGCCGAATCCACACAAGTAGTAATGTTTGTGCTACTGGGCGCTTGGTTTTTATGTATGACAACCTCCATCTATTTCAGTATCCGTTGTTTTATGCCCCGTATCGAAGGAAACTACGAAAAGAATGTTTTCTTTTTTGGTGATGTGATTTCAAAATTTGGAACCATCAAAGAATTTTCAAGAACTTTCTACAGAATAAGCTTAAGTCAAGAAGAACTGTTCGACCAGTTAGGACAGCAAATATTTATCATCTCTAAAATAGCAGCACTAAAATTCAAATATGTAAACCGATCGTTGCGATATTTGGCCTTAGGGCTGATGGTGCTGTTAATAGTGATTATTTATTATGCTCTTTCAGTTACAATATAAGTAGTACCTTAAAACCAAAAACAACCTAATTATGAAAACGACAAACAACGCTTGGACTAAAAAAGAATTGGAAACCTACATCTTATTACTCTGTGCCAATGCAGATAACAATGAAGCTAAGGAAGAACTAGATATGATCAAACGCAACGTAGACAGCGGTACCTTTGAAAAAATTTATGCAGAGTTTTCTTTGGATGCAGAAGACGAACGCTTGGAGAAAATAAACAGAACAGTACAGCGCTTCAATTATAGCCACATGGAGCTTATTGCATTACGGAAGGAAATGGACGCCATATACTTTGTAGATGAAAAGTATGGTATGATGGAGCGCAACCTGGATCGGATATTGGATAGTATTATTTATTAGTAGAAGCAACAACAGCGCATACCCATCAAAGCCTTGCCCCTTAGAAAGCTTAATACTCATGATGTCTACGTAGGTACTGGGTTAGTATTCTAATTAGAAATAAGTATACCCTACATACTAGAACTTGGTGTCCTAACAAAAAAGTGCTTTTGAATAATACAACTGCGTAAGATTATCTTTTCGCAAAAAATCAAAGGATATATTGTTAAGCCTGGTTTTAAAAAAAAAGTAGCGTAAAACAGACAACATTTAGTTTATTAAGTACTCTGTACCAACCTAGTTTCATGTGCACTATTTTCCAAACAAAGAATATCGGAGTAGGTGAAATTTGATAACTATATAATAGGAGACCAGAGTCAAGGCTTTAAGCACTATGGTAAACAAGGGTTCAAATAGCCCGAGAAGTTATTTTTACAAGCCTAGCTGCTACCCCACAGATAGATTCCCTATCTTATATAATCAAGCATTCGAACAATGTACTAGTAGCAATTAAAAAAACAGTATGCCAAAACGGTCAACCGAAA
>CAZMUV010000138.1:0-6327 GCA_964569345.1 uncultured Maribacter sp.
ATATACTAAAATCCGAATCGGCAGGAATGTCCAGCCAAGATGTGAGTTTTTTCATTTTATAATTTTTTAAGATTAGAGGTCTTTAAGTTCTTCTATCTTGTATAGTTTATATTCAATATCCATATCTTGGACATATTCTTCAATACTTTTTGTAAACCCAATTTGTTTTCTCCAAATATTTATAGAGTCTGCATTTTTAATTGGCCAGAGGAAGTAAACCCAGTCCCCATCTTTATTTGCCTGTCCTTTTATTTGGGTACCATAAATTTGCTCAATGCCTTTATGCATTAAATTTCTATCCTCCATCATTGCCAAGGAAGTCTTAGAAATATCGTTATTTTCAGCAGCCTTTCTAATTATTGGAAGATACTGTTCAATTTTATCAGAGTGTTGTATGACATAAAAAACAGCCTTATTTGCTGGTTCCCCAACCAAAGATTTACTTGGGTATCCATATTCACTTATAATCTTTTCGATTTCGATAATATTAATACTATCAATTTTACGCATTAACGAAAATTTATTGTCGCCTTCTATATCAACTTCCTTAAGATTGAGGTCATTCAACAATACAGCCTTTCGGCTATCCGTTAAATTCCCATTTACTACTTCTCGGATTCCCTGATCCTTCAATAAAATAGAATTAAGCTTTTCTTTGAGGTCAACATTAACTTTAACCTGTTTAGGTTGAGACTTTTCAGTTTCCTTGCAAGAAGTTTGAACCAAAAACACCATCAATAAAATAAGCTTTAAGCTTCTCATGTGTTTAACCGATTCAATCGTTGAATGATATTATTTTTCATTGACTTATTCTTTATCCAACCAAGAAGCAAAATATTTACCATCATCAATCTTCATAGCATTTTCAGTGAGTTGCAATGGCTTAAACGTATCTATCATCACCGCCAATTCCTCCGTCTTTGTTTTTCCTATACTTGCCTCATAAGTACCAGGGTGCGGACCATGTGGGATTCCGGAAGGATGCAGGGATATATATCCTGGTCCAATACCTGTTCTACTCATAAAATCACCATCTACGTAGTAGAGCATTTCATCGGAATCTATATTGGAATGGTTGTACGGCGCAGGAATCGATTTTGGGTGGTAATCATACATCCTTGGACAGAAGGAACAAATAACAAATGCACTTGTTTCAAAAGTCTGATGCACTGGTGGCGGTTGATGTACACGACCCGTAATAGGCTCAAAATTATGAATTGAAAAACCGTAAGGATAATTGTAGCCATCCCATCCTACAACATCAAAAGGATGTGTAGCGTATACCAAATGGTGCAACATACCCTGTTTCTTTATTTTCATAACAAACTCACCCTTTTCGTCATGTGTTTGTAAATCTTGGGGTAGCTTATAATCTCGTTCACAGAATGGAGAATGTTCTAACAACTGTCCAAAATAATTACGGTAACGCTTTGGGGTGTAAATAGGATTTGAAGACTCAGCATACAAAATACGGTTCTCTTCAGTATCAAATTCTATCTGATAAATCATCCCTCGGGGAATAATCAAGTAGTCCCCATATTCAAAAGGGATATTCCCTAAGAATGTTTTTAAGGTACCTGTTCCTTTATGAATGAACAGCATCTCATCTGCATCCGCGTTTTTATAAAAATAATCCGTCATGGACTTTCTAGGAGCGGCTAGACCAATAAGCACATCGCTATTGACCATCATGGGTTCCCGAGCTTCCAAGAAATCGTCTTTTGGCGCTACATCAAACCCAACAAGCTTACGAGAGGCTATATTCTTAGCCACCGCAATTTTTGGGGTCATATCTATAGCCTTACCTATTTCTTTTACCTGTGTAGGCCTGTGTACATGATAGAGTAAAGAAGACATACCGTCAAAACCGATAGTTCCAAAAAGCTGCTCATAATACAAGCTGCCATCTGGCTTCTCAAATTGGGTGTGCCGCTTTTGAGGAAACTTTCCTAATTTATGATATATGGGCATTTTTTAAAATTATGAGTTTGAAGTTATGAGTTCAGAATTAGTAAAAATATAACGCTGAACTCAAAACTCCGAACTTGTTAATGTAACGTACCTCTTAGCTCTTGCTCGCGCTCAATAGCTTCAAAGAGTGCTTTAAAGTTACCTTTTCCAAAGGACTGTGCACCTTTTCTTTGAATAATTTCGAAAAACATGGTAGGCCTTGGTTCTACGGGTCTTGTAAAAATCTGTAATAAGTAGCCTTCATCATCACGATCAACCAGAATACCTAATTCTCTTAAGGGAGCAAGGTCCTCATCAATCTTTCCAACACGATCAAGCACTACATCATAATACGTATCCGGAACTTTCAAAAACTCTATTCCCCTACTCTTTAAATCTCGTACGGTCTTAATGATATCATCTGTAGCTACGGCAATATGCTGAATACCTTCTCCTTCGTAAAAATCGAGATATTCCTCTACTTGAGATTTTTTCTTTCCTTCTGCAGGTTCGTTAATTGGAAACTTAATTCTACCATTTCCATTACTCATCACCTTACTCATCAACGCGGTAAAATCAGTGGAAATATCTTTATCGTCAAAAGAAAGTATTTGTGTAAAACCTAAAACATTTGAATAGAAATCTACCCACTTATTCATTCTATTCCAACCCACATTACCTACCATATGATCTACAAATTTTAGACCCGTAGCTGCTGGATTATAGTCAGGAGTTTCCCATTTCCTGTACCCAGGTAAAAAAGTTCCATTGTAGTCCTTACGTTCTACAAAAATATGGACCGTTTCGCCATACGTATGAATTCCCGAACGTACAACAGTACCATCAGCATCCTTCTCTGTCCTCGGCTCCATGTAGGATTTGGCTCCCTTCTCCATAGCTGTATTATACGCGTAGGTAGCATCGTCTACCCAAAGGGCAACAACTTTTACCCCATCTCCATGATCGTCTATATGTTTGCCTATTTCCGTTCCACTTTTTAAGGGAGACGTTAGCACCAAACGAATCTTGTCTTGGCCAACTACATAGCTTTCCCTATCCTTAAGTCCGGTTTCTAAGCCAGCATAGGCTAGCGATTGAAATCCAAAAGCGGTTTTGTAAAAATGTGCTGCTTGTTTAGAATTACTAACATAAAGCTCCAAATAATCGGTGCCATTAATAGGCATAAAATCCTTGGCGTTTTGGTGTAGTTTAGGTAAAGTTGAAGTATCCATCGTTCTTATTTCTTTAGTATTGCTTTCGCAACATAGTTATTAAAAATATATAATAATTCCTTATTCACTAGCTATTTAACACCGCTTTAATAGCAAGTAGCATTGCGGTATTCGCCTCGCGTACACCAAAAGAAATTCTCACTTTTCCTGGAGCGCCAAAAACACCAACAGGCCTTACCATGATTCCCTTTTGTTCCATGAAGGCAGTAAATTCCATATCTGCTATCGGTGGGTCTATTAATACAAAATTACCTTGGGTAGGCCAGTGGGTAATCCCTAATTCTTGTAATCCCTTCAATACATAAGCACGTTCTGTCCTTACTAGGCTTACAGTGCGTTCTACAAAATCAGTATCTTCTAAGGCCGCAATAGCACCCTCTAGGGCCAAAGAAGACAGCAAGAAAGGTTTACAAACCTTTCTCATGTAGTTGCTAAGCTTCAATGGGGCATAACAATAACCCACTCGTAAACCGGCTAAACCATAGGTCTTAGAAAAGCTATTGACAGCTATAATATTATACCCTTCATTCACAAAAGGTAGCGCCGAAGTATAATCGGTTGCTTCTGCAAAATGACGGTATACCTCATCGTACACAACAATTACATGGTCAGGCAGCTTGGATAAAAAAATTTCTAAAGCATCATGAGGAATATAATTGCCGGATGGATTATTTGGCGATGCCAAGAAAATCAATCTTGTTTTTTCAGATATTGCACTTAAAATTCCACCTAAATCATAATCATAATCGGGAGTCATGGGAACGTTTATGGCGGTAGCGCCCATCCATCTGGTAAATGCGGTATAGGGTAAAAAACAAGGTTGAGAAACAATAATTTCATCTCCCTCGGTCAAAAACACTTTCGAAATAATATCGATGATTTCAGACCCACTATTCGCCGTCACGAAATGATCAGCAGAAAGTTCAGCATTAAAATCGTTCACCAATGCCGCTCGCAATCTAGCATCTGTATTATCAGGATAAAAACTTAAGTTCTCAGTAGCATTTACTATCGCCATCTTTGCCTTATCGGAAAAACCTAAAGGGTTTTCATTAGAAGACAATTTATGAACTGTAACCCCTTCTGGCATAACAATCTTTTTACCTCCGCCCTTATACGTGCTATCCTCTAAAATATAGCTTTTGAAAAAGGTGCTATCTGATTCCTGTTCTTTAGTCATTGACTGTATATATTATCCTATCCAAAAATACTACAAATTTTCAATATTGTTGCATCAACAACAATATTTTGTTTTTTCTCCTTATTTTTGACCCGTAGAACGATATTTTATGGATCGAACGGAAGGTTTTGGTGTCTATTTAGATCGTACCTTAAAAAAGGTACAGGGTACATTTCTCAGTGCCTTTACAGAAAATAATATTGACCTGACCATAGAGCAGTGGGTTATTTTACGGCGCGTGCATTTATTAGGAACCGATGCCTCCCAAGCCGAAATCAGCAATACGAACTTTAGGAACCGTGCTACCACATCTAGGGTCATCAGCGGTTTATGCAAAAAAGGGTTTTTAAAGAAGTTGCGATTTAGAGACGACCAAAAACGCTTTAAACTTAGTATGACGGCAGAAGGCCAAGAACTTATGCAGCGTGTAATGCCTTTGATAAGAGATATCCGCGCCATGAGTATAGAAAACATCACCGATGAGGAGTTTGATATTTTCCTAAAAGTATTGGACCAAATTTGGGAGAATTACGATAATTATGAGAGTGGACGTTCTTGATTATTTCAGACCTAGAGCCACGTATTTATCAGATTATCAACACCCTACACTAGACAATATTCCAAAAACGGACTTCAAACTTTTAACACTAATACAAACCACAGGATTTTATACCATCTTTTGAATGATTTTGGTTTTACAAGGATATATTTTTTAATACATTTGCACCCACATTAAAAAATGGTGGCATAGCTCAGCTGGATAGAGCACCTGCCTTCTAAGCAGGCGGTCCTAGGTTCGAATCCTAGTGCCATCACTTGATTAACAGGACTTTAGAGCTTTAAACCTCTAAAGTCTTTTTTTATTTGCACTCAATTTGCACTCAAAAATTGGCTTTATATGGTTTAATATAGGTCTATTTGGCAATGTAAACTCATCTCTCTTACCAGACGAGAATCAAACGTTTTTTTAGTTTCTTTTTCTCCCTATCCACAAAAAGCGCACGTTTGCGCGCAAAATCCAATAACGGAATCACTTTTGTATATTCTACAATGAAAGTCCACTACCCCTGTATTTTGAGTAATCCGTAAGTTCATCCTTGAACCCGTTAAAAGCTTCTTCCGACTTCTTGTCCCTATTTCCCAATATGGAACTAATGACATAAACTCCTTTTCTGAGCAATCGGTTTTGTTGGATATTGGACTGCCTTGTAAATGCCACATTCATACTTTCACGAAGCCCGTTATCCAAGTGGTGGTGTACCATTTCTCGATGCAGGTTCGGGTGTACATTTTCCGCCGTTATCATAAAGGCGACCTTGTCGTACATTCCCCTTTCCATAAGATGTCCCGCCCATAGGTTTTCGAGGTTGTTCCTGCCCTCCTCAACAAGGTTGTTGATGACGGGGTATTGTTCCTTTAATGTTGCGGTTACATCGGGAATTGAACTCAAATACTGGCTTGTTCTTTTCGGTAAGGAGTAACTTGATTTGTTATCCGTATAAATTGATTTGACCTCGAACCCTTCTTTTCCTTTTGCAAAATAAAAACCTTTGGCATTGAAAAAGGTGATATAGTCCTTTGGGGATTTCTCGAAGGGCGCATGTGTGCGTTCTGCATTCTTTATATAGGAACCCAAAGCGACACTTTCATATTGCTTTTTGTAAACGGGATTGATTTTTTCATAAAGCTTCGGAAATATCATTGGAAGAAACATGGCCGATGCTGTCAGCTTAGGGCTATTTTCGGAAGACTTCTCCGACAATATTTCCAGCATCAAATGGTTCTGACGGACGAAACCTGTGGATACATATTTCTCCATGGCATTGGGAAAGGGCAGACTACCCAAACGAACAGGAACCGTATGTCTGTTCGAATTGGTAAAGGACAAGTTGTTATCATTATACTTTACCCCCAAAGCTTGGAACAAAAGACGAACACTCCCGTGCTTTGTGCCGACATTGAAAA
>CAZMUV010000139.1:0-4241 GCA_964569345.1 uncultured Maribacter sp.
ATGGTGCATCCTTCCACTATTTCACAAACGCAGGAAGTAGTTGATTTACTCTTAACCAACAAGCAAGCTGCATTCGTACTTGCTAAACGTAAGGTGTCACCAATGGCAATCGCTCTTGTATCCTGAAATTTTACATAGATATTTTGAGAAGTAACAAAGGAGACCTCCCCTTTTAGTTGAAGGTTAGGGTCTTGCCCAAAAACAGTGTAGGTTAAGGCCAAAAATGCAGTAATGAAACTATATCTAAATTTCATGTTTTTAATTCTCGCCATTGGGGTGGCATTCGAGACAAGCGGTACTTACATATTCATAGCCATTTTCTTCGCTATGTTTATCATCCATTTCTGGTTTAAGGTGGCACGTGAAGCAGGTGAAATCTGCGTAACTGGCAGGGTTGGCATGACATTCAACACAATCGTTCCAAACCTCTCCCTCTCTATGTTTTCCTGTGTATATAGGGAAATATTGTCCGTCATGATCAAATGTGGCCGGAGTCCATCCAGGGTTGGTCGTATGACAAGCAACACAATCTGTTGGGAAATTGGCCGCCAAATGATTCGGGTCATTCGTTTGATCATAATCATCTTGATGGCAAGTAACACAATCTGGCGAGGCATCTGAAAAATTTGGTGTGGTATGGCATTGCGCACAATCCTGAAGATCATGTCCCAATGTAAGTGGGAAAAAGTCGTGGTTAATGGTAGCTGGTGTCCAACCAGGATTGGTGGTATGACAGGATACACAATCTGTTGAAAATCCAGCATTCGCGTGATTGGGATTCTGTGTACTCGCATAATCATCATTATGACAGCTTACACAATCTGGAGAAGTGTCTGCAAAATTTGGTGTGGTGTGGCATTGTGTACAATCTTGAATATCATGTGCCAATGTAAGTGGGAAAAAGTCGTGATTAATAATTGCGGGCATCCAACCAGGATTGGCACTATGACAGGCTACGCAATCTGTTGAGAAACCTGAAGAGGTGTGATTAGGGTTCTGAGTTCCGGCATAGTCCTCTTGATGACAGCTCACACAATCTGGAGAGATATCGCTATAATTTTCTGTATTATGACATTGGGCGCAATCTTGAATATCATGGCCTAGTGTTAAAGGAAAGAAATCGTGGTTTCCTATATTAGCCGGAGACCAGCCCGGATTTGTGGTATGACAAGAGACACAATCTGTTGAAAAACCAATCGCTGTATGATTTGGGTCTTGTGTACCCGCATACTCTTCTTGATGGCAACTAACACATTCTGGTGATGCATCTGTAAAATTACCCGTTGTATGGCATGCTGCACAATCTTGAATATCATGTCCTAAGGTCAATGGAAAAAAATCGTGGTTAATATTTTCTGAATCCCACCCAAAACCTAAGGGGTTGTGGCATTCTATACAATCGGTAGAAAAACCTGCAGTTTGGTGGTTGGGGTTCTGTGTACTTGCATAATTGTCTTGGTGGCAACTAATGCACTCATTTCCTATTCTATCAAAGCGGACGGTAGTTTCATCGGTATGACATTCCACACAACTCAAATTACTATGGACACCAATCAACGGAAAACCATTTTCTTCATGTAATTCGGGGATATTATCTACCAGCCAGGTTTCTGAAGTATGGCACCGCACACAATCATTGCCTACAGATTGGCTGTGAATATCAGTATGACAGGATACACATTCTGTTGAAGGAACTTGGTCAAAAACTAACGTACTGTGGCACAACGTACAATCAGTCTGTGCATGTGAACCTTCAAGAGGGTAATCTGTTTTATCATGGTCAAATTGGATGGTTTGGTAGTTGATATCCCATCCTGACGGGTTATGACATTTGACACAATTTATCTCCAACCCATCTCCATGTGGAGACTGTGCAAATAGGCATAAAGCACCTAATAATACTACTATTGTAAGTGGCAATCGATACATCTAAACTTCTGTATTTTATATACTACTTCGGTTTCTCCGTTTGCGTTTGCAAATTCATGACATGCGCTACACGAAATCTTTGCATGTTTACCTTCTAATGGAAAGTTGGTTTGATTATGGTTAAATCGCATAGGAAACCAGTTATCTGTCACATGGCATTCCGTACAATTGGTTACTCCATTTATAGCGAAGACTTCTCCATGTACATTGGCATGGCAACTTACACAATCAGTATCTAAGTTAGCGAATTTCTGAACCGTAACGGACTTATTATCAGTTATTTCGTTGAAATGACATGCTCTGCAATCTACTTCGATGTGTTTTCCTGTTAGAGGCCAATCTGTTTGGTTGTGGTCGAAATTCACAGAAGTCCATTCGTCATTGGCGTGGCAGGTTTTACAATCATCTTTGGGGTAATACTTTTCGCTAATATATCCGTCATGAATATCTTGGTGACATTCCACGCAGGTCGTTCCCATATTTTGAAATGTCCATCGCTTATCATCTTCACTTACATGACAAGCAAAACATGGTGTTGCGATGTGCGCCCCTTCCAAGGGGAATTTCGTTTCTTGATGTTGTTCCAAAGTATATAAACTATAGTCAAAACCTTTTTCAAGGGAATGACATTGCACACAATCTGGGGAAACTCCGTCTTTTTCGAATTCTCTTTTATGATAATCGTCATGACAATTGGTACAGGCGGTAAAATCAATGGGTGCGGTAAATCTTTTTTTGTGGCATTCTCTGCAGTCTACGGCTTCATGTTTTCCTTCTAAAGGATAGTCCGTTACATTATGGTCAAAGAAATCCATAGAACGAAGAGATAAAAAGCTGGTTTCCTTATGGCATTTGACACAGTCTGTACCGAATTTTCCATTGTGCGTATCTGCATGACATGCCACGCAGCTGTTTTCATTCACCTTACTTCTATCTTGAAATACTTGTATTGGCTCATTGCTCGCTGTATGACAGCTGAAACAATCTGTGGTTTGATGTTTTCCTTTTAAAGTGAAGTCCGTAAGAGTATGGTCAAAGTTACCTTGCCCTCCAAATGTCGAAAATGATGCCACAGTATGACATTGTACACATTGTCCCGGTAGTTGATTTTCATGCGGGTCTTCGTGACACGAAATACAATCCTCGAAGGAAATATCAGTAAACTCTTGAAATTCCTTACCGTTTCTAGTTGTAATTTGATGGCACTCAATACAGTCTACTAAAATATGTTCTCCCTCCAATTTAAAATCAGCGGTATCGTGGTCAAATTTTGATGCAGGGGCAAAGGTGTCTATGGTATGGCAATCAACACAATTGGTTGATAAGGTTTTTTGGTGGATATCATCATGGCAGGAGAGACAAGTTTCATCGAGACCTAAAAAGGTGTTCTGTCTTTTTTTGATATCATTATCGGCTATATTCTCGGAAACATGGCATTTTCTGCAGTCTACAACTTCATGAGCCCCTTCTAATTCGTAACCGGTTTTAGTGTGGTCAAAAGTATCTTCATCAAAGCGTACCATATCAAATTTTCGACCATGGTGTTCACTATGGCATTGAAAACAATCCTGTTTAATCACATCGGTCTGTCCATGAAAACCGCTCTTTTGGTTAACTAAGGATTGAATTTCTGTATGACATTCCAAGCACTTTTTATCGGATACTTTATCGCCCAAAACATGGCATAGGGTGCAGTTGCCGATTCCTTCCAAATCAGCATGGGCATTCGTCAAGTCGCCAGGGGAAATTTGACCAAAAGTAAAGGTCAAGGACATCAAAACGAATAGGGTAGTATATGTTGTCTTCCTATTCAAACCACTTTTTATTTATGTTTTTTCATGATATGACCATAGCGCTTACTTATTTCCACCCCAGCTTTTTGTAAAAAACCTATTGGCAGTTCGCCACCAGCAAAAATGTAAACAAGGTCAATATTTAGTTCGTTGGTATTACCGTCAACATTCGTTTTTAGGAGAACACTTTTCGTGCTGATAGACACTAAGTTAGAGTTAAATACTACGTTAATTGCATCATCGGCTATCGCTTTCTCTATTTTTTCTCTATTTTTTGGTTTTAACCTAGCGAACTTATCCTTTCTGTAGGAGAGTGTTACGTCATTTTCATCTGTTAAGAGTAAGGCTGATTCAATAGCGGAATCGCCACCACCTACGACGATGATTTTCTTTCCTTTTATTTGTTCTGGCTCCAATAACCTATAGGCTACATTCTGAGATTCCTCCCCCGGAATACCTAATTTTCTGGGCGACCCTCTTCTTCCGATAGAAAGGAGTACCTGGTTGCATATATAGTCC
>CAZMUV010000139.1:4341-6320 GCA_964569345.1 uncultured Maribacter sp.
CCAAGATCTATATGCGGGTATAAAGAAACAGGTTCAAATAAACCTTCTTCCTTCGCAACACTAACTTTATGTTCTATTTTTACGGATTTGACCTTTTTTTTATGGAGATAGAATACTATAATCCCTGCACACAGTAAAAATACGGAGCTGTATATAATGACCTGTTCTAAAATAAGTTCATCCATTAGAATATCCATTTATAGCCAAAAGCTAAGGTTACCGCTACATGAATGACGACAACAATGAGCATAATTATGGCGAAGGGCATATGTATAACATGCCAATATTTGAATAGTTTTTGCATTTTTTGCAATCTGCTGATTCTTTTGGATAAAACGATTTCCTTTTTGACCAATTGAATAATGGTTTGTCTATCCGTTTTGGGTAAATCTTTGCGATTTAACACCTTTTTTAAAAAACGTAATTTCTTTCTAGCTTCCGTTGTGTTTTCCTTATCTATTAAATTGGCGACGATAGCTATTGTATTTGTTTCCAACTGATATTTTTGATGCAATACTACAGCGAGGTCAGTTTTCGTATCCTTAAGTTCGCTCAAAGTCATTTGTCTTCCCTCAATGGTTTTTGGAATTTGATTGTAAATGAAACGTCCTATTACGCCACTTAAAACAACGGCCACCATGCTCCAAAAAGCAACAGAAACGATTCCTCCAAACTTAAAGGCCGTATGAAAGAGTATCAGAATCGGACCTAAAGTGCATAGGAAAATATGAAACTCTAGTAGATATTTTAAACGAATCTGTTTTGCTAGAAAATTGTATCGCTTTCTTGCAATATAGATGACTACCCCAAATGTAATCATGAAGGTGCCTATGATGCCCAATCCCTGTCCATATATTCCGCTTGGTTTAAACCAATTGTGATGGGGGTGATAAAAACGTTCTTCTAAGGAGGTTGCGTAGTAGGTAAAGCCAGTATAAAATAGATACACAGTAACCATTACGGTAATAAGTACCATAGCTGTAATGAAGGTGTTATGTGCTGACTTTGTCAAACGAATAGGTTTATAAGTCGGGGCTATTAGTGTTAACGCTGATTTAGGGTAAAAATTGGGTTTCTTTAAAGATTATAAGTTAAAAATTCAATTTTGGAGATGTTTATTAAAAGATTAGAAATCAAACTTTTAGAAAATATTTGTTGGATGTTAGTTCTACGGGCACCGTTTCTGAAAAAATGTTAATTGAATAGTACCATAAAACGAACATTTAAAGGGACTATTCTTTCTCTTCTTTTTTCTTCTGCCTCTCCAACTTCTTAAAATATCCTTTGGTCAAAAAGTTGTGTTTTAATGCCTCCATATTTTCATTGAATCGCTCCGTGCCCTCTTCAATGTTCTGCATGGTCCTATCCAATTGATTAACTAAAACAGTATCTTTTGAAAGGTAGTTTATAGCGCCATCCCCTTCTTTTATGCCTTCCATAATCGTATTCAGGTCTTGTGTCATTTTTTCGATTTCAATAGATGATGTTTCTAGATTTTGAATGATATTTTTTATCTTTCCACCAGAAATAGTATCACTGAGTAGCACCCCGGCAGTACTTTCCTCAAAATTAATCTGCTTTACCATTTTGTTCAATTCTGCCATAGTGGCATTTGCGTTAGTGCTCGTGAACTTGAGGTTGGCAATAGTTTCCTGAACGTCGTTTGCCATAGTGGTGTCATTTAGAAATCTTCCCAATGTTCCCTTGCCTTGGTTTAATGCTCGGGTAACTTTCAAGAGGTCGGCAGTCAACAATGCGGCATTTTCATTGGTAGTGTTCAACGTGTTCATCATATCTTGGGTGGCTACTTTACTAAAAGATTGCAATTCCTCGCCTGGCTGTATCAATTGGGTAGTGCCCTCCCCTGGAACAATGTTGATCAACATACTACCTACTAATCCATCTGATCCAATAGTGGCAACAGCATTTTTTCTGATATGCTTTTGCATTTTTTCTTCGATAATCATATGCACTCGAAT
>CAZMUV010000140.1:0-6235 GCA_964569345.1 uncultured Maribacter sp.
AAAAGTTATAGCCATGGATATCGTCTACATAGCCATTGCCATCATCATCTTTATTATTTCCGGGCCTTTCACCTTTGTTGGTCCAAAGCACATCATCCAGGTCCTCGTGGCTTAAATCCATACCGGAATCCAAAACGGCTACAATAACTTGTTTCCCTTTTTTGTTTTTGATGATATCTAAATAGGCCTTGTCCACGCTCATACCCGGAATGGTGTCCGAAACTAAGTCTAAATGTCCCCAATTTTTTTTCTCGGAGATTGTAAGGTCTGAAATTTTTAAAGGTGTTGTGTCTATGTTCGCAACGGGGGTAAGGATCAACCCTCCTGTGCTTCCGCATCCTACTAGGGTAAGTAGCGAAAGAAGAAAAACAGATTTGGAAATAGTACGGGTCATATTTTAATTATTAGTGTTAATGGAATGTGTTTAAAAAAAAAAATTTTTTTTCCGCATAGCTCATTTTTAGGGCCACCTTTAGTCTGTAACAGACAAATATATTAATTAAAGAGCTCATCAAAAGTGTAAATAGTATCTAAACGCACGCCTTTTTCAGTGTGTTTTACGGTGCATAATTGGTTGTGGGCATCATGCTCAAAACAGAGATAGATTTCGTTGTCCGCGGCAAAGTTTAAAAAGGTTTCTTTTTCCTTGATGGTAATTAACGGACGGGTATCGTAGCCTATGACATAAATTAAAGGAATATGCCCTACAGTAGGGATTAGATCAGCCACAAAAACGATAGTTTTGCCCTTATACCTAATTTGGGGAAGCATCTGTTTGTCTGTATGTCCGTCTACAAAGTGGATTCCAAAACCCAACTCGGAAGATTCCATATAAGGAAGTAGGTTTATGGGCAAAAAGTGCAGCTGGCCACTTTCTTGCATAGGGAGCAGGTTTTCGGTTAGGAACGAAGCTTTTTCCCTAGGGTTGGGTTCCGTTGCCCATTTCCAATGATCCTCGTTCGTCCAAAATTTAGCGTTTTTAAAAGCGGGTTCATATCCTGTGCGATTTTTGTTCCATTGTATGCATCCGCCACAATGATCAAAATGCAAATGGGTCATAAAAACATCCGTGATATCGTCTCTATGAAAACCATGTGCTGCCAAGGACGAATCCAAATTGTAATCGCCCCACAAGTGGTAATACCCAAAAAATTTGTCGGATTGTTTGTTGCCTAGACCAGTGTCAATAAGAGTAAGCGTATCGCCATCTTTGATCAAGAGACTTCTGGCCGCAATGTCTATGAGGTTGTTGGCATCCGCAGGATTGGTTCGTTGCCAAATGGTTTTGGGAACCACCCCGAACATCGCACCGCCATCTAATTTAAAATTACCAGTTTCTATAGGGTAAATCGTCATAAATTGCAAAATAGTAAAACCTTACGTAACCCTTAAAGTATTAAGAATAGTTTATCATTTATCAGGTAGGAAAAAAAGCCTATTTTTAGGCTTTACACCAAACCAAATTGAAAAAATTAGAACGTAGTTTGTCCCTCACATCTGTTGTTGCCATTAGTATTGGTGGTATGTTGGGCAGTGGTATATTTGTGCTTCCGGGTTTAGCTGCTGCAAAAACAGGGTCTTCGGTTTGGCTGGCTTATCTTTTGGCAGCAGTCTGTATTTTGCCCGCAGCCTTATCAAAGTCTGAATTAGCAACAGCAATGCCTTCATCAGGTGGAACTTATGTTTATATTGAGCGTGCTTTTGGACCGCTTTTTGGCACCATTGCAGGTATAGGTCTTTGGCTCTCCCTACTACTTAAAAGTGCTTTTGCTTTGGTTGGGTTTGGTGCTTATTTAACTGTTTTAGTTGACATAGCACCAGGCCTAACCAAATATGTAGCACTCGTTTTCTTAGTTATTATTCTGTTTTTAAACATTTTAGGCGTTAAGAAGGTAGGTAAGGTTCAAATAGTAATTGTTTCCATAAGTTTAATTAGTCTTGCCATAATTCTGATTTTTGGACTTCCAAGAACATCCGCAGATTTATTGGATCCTTTTTTACTCGATGGTAACATGGGGTTATTCACAACTGTCGCCTTTGTATATATTTCCTATGCTGGGGTAACTAAAGTTGCTGCCATAGCCGGGGAAATAAAAAATCCAAGTGTTAACCTGCCGAGAGCGATGATTTTATCGCTCTTTATTATGACTACAATATATGTGGTAGTGGCATTTGTATTGGTGGGCAACCTTCCCTTGGAGGAATTAAAAACCGATATTAAACCAATTTACACCATTGCCAATCTTTTGGGAGGAAGTGTTATAGGTTATATAGCTGCAATTGTAGGGGTGATTACACTGATATCCATGGCAAATTCTGGGGTGCTGGCAGCATCTAGATTTCCTTTTGCCATGGCTATAGATCAATTATTACCAGAGTTTATGTCCAAAATACATTCTAAATACTTAACCCCTGTAGTAACAATTGCAATGACCTGCTTTGTTATGGCCTTGGTCATTTTATTTTTGGATGTTGAGAAGATTGCTAAATTGGCTAGTGCATTTATGGTCATGATGTTTATTTTAGTAAATGCTTGTGTTATTGTTTTAAGGGAAACCTCTGCACAATGGTATGCGCCTCCTTACAAATCTCCTTTGTATCCTTTTGTTCAGTTGTTTGGGATAGGAAGTGGCATCGCATTATTAATTCTTCTAGGCCTAGGACCTTTAATGGCGATTGTTGCAATTTTAATTATAGGAGTGGTCATCTATTTTTACTTTGGAAAAGATGCCACAAGAACAGGAATCTTAAGAAAATATGGACACAGGCCTGCATTGTATCTTTTTTATAAAAGAAAGGGTAAAGAGATAACGTATAGGAACAATCAAGCAGAAGTACTACAGAACTTAGATGGAAACTTAGCTTCTAATGCAGGTGTGGTGGTGCCACTTTTGGGAAATGAAACTTCTCCAGAAATGCTAGTAGAAATTGCAGCTGCCATAAATAAAAGAGACAAAATACAAACCGTAAATATTACTGAGGTGCCCAATCAAACTTTTTTGGACGCTATGGTTAAGGAAAGCCCAAAGATAAACTCTTTGGAAAGGCGTATTTCTCAATTAGCGATTTCTAAAAATATAACTATAGATTTTGAAGCAGCCGTTACACATGAAATTTCAGATACAATTCATGAACTAAGCAATCAAACCCATTGTGATTGGTTGGTTATGGGGTGGAACGGTAGAGCACACAACGGTATTTTGGTAAGCAATCCTATTGGGTGGTTGTTAACCAATATAAATTCTGATTTCGCCCTTTTTAAAGACGTAGGGGTTAGACATATTGGCAAGGTGCTTTTAGCCCTCAGGCCGGGACGTAAAGACAAAAATTTTATAGCAGTTGCGGATAGAATTTGTACTTTTTATGGTGCTTCATTAACCCTATTTCATGTTGTTTCAGAAAGCATGAGTGAAGAAGACGAAAAAGCCATGAGAGAGAATTCATTAAAACTTTTACAAAAAGTGCCTGCTAAAAGCTCTGTGTTAATTGAAAGGAATAATGACCCTATTTCTACGATTGCAAATATGTCTGCTAGCTATGATTTATTGATTCTTGGAACTCCGCAAAAGGATAATTGGCTCAGCATCTTATTTGGCACAGGCAAGGATAAATATACAGAAAGATCCGCATGCTCTGTTTTACGACTTACCATGAAAGACCATTGATTTTAAATTAAGCGAGAGACTCGTTTTTTAAATTATTATTTTTACCAAAACCGAAATTATGGTAGAATTGGCAGGAATCATTATTCTAGGCATCGTTGCCCAATGGGTAGCATGGCGCTTAAAGTTGCCAGCTATCTTGCCCTTAATATTAATTGGATTAATTGTAGGTCCACTGGCCACTTTATATACAGAAGATGGGGGTAAATTGATAGAACCCATTTGGAACGGTGAAAAGGGATTATTTCCGGGTGACGGATTGTACTATTTTGTATCCTTGGCTATAAGCGTTATCCTTTTTGAGGGAGGTCTTACTCTAAAACGTTCCGAGATTAAAAATGTAGGGCCTGTAATTACCAAACTAATAACCTTGGGTTCCTTGGTTACTTTTTTGGCCGCCGGTTTGGCTGCTCATTTTATTTTTGGACTTAGCTGGCAGATATCTTTTCTATTTTCTGCCTTAATTATTGTAACAGGCCCAACTGTAATAACACCTATTCTTAGAAATATACCGCTTAAAAAAGATGTTTCTACCATCTTAAAATGGGAAGGAATCCTAATTGATCCTATTGGAGCATTGGCTGCGGTATTGGTTTTTGAATTTATAAGTGTTGGCGGAGGAAATGGTTACACGATGACGGCATTGATGGAGTTTGGGAAAATCTTGCTTTTTGGTTTCACTTTCGGTTTCACGTTTGCACATGGTTTGGCTTTTGCTATTAAGAAGAATTTAATACCTCATTACCTATTAAATGTGGTTTCCTTGTCCGTAGTCTTATTGGTTTTTGTGGAGTCGGAAATATTTGCACATGAATCTGGATTATTAGCCGTTGTGGTTATGGGAATGGTTATGGGGAATATGGACTTGCCCAACCGAAAAGAACTCTTGTATTTTAAAGAATCACTTAGTGTTTTATTGATTTCTATATTATTTATTTTACTGTCAGCAAATATTAATATTTCAGATCTTGAATTAATCCTAACTTGGAAAACAGTTGGATTATTTGCTGTAATTGTGTTCTTGATTCGTCCTTTGGGGGTGTTTTTAAGCTCGGCAGGCTCTAATTTGTTATTAAAGGAGAAGCTTTTTATTAGCTGGGTAGGCCCTAGAGGTATCGTTGCTGCAGGTATTGCATCTCTTTTTGGTTCAAAATTAATTACTAATGGTGTACCCGGAGCTGAATATATTACTCCTTTGGTCTTCATGATTGTTCTAGGTACGGTACTGCTCAATGCCACTACAGCTAGGTTATTTGCCAAAGTAGTCAAAGTCTTTTTGAATAAATCTGAGGGCATCCTTATTATTGGGGCTTCCAAAGTGTCACGGCTTATTGCCAGCTACTTGCAAAAGAACAACAGGCATGTGGTGCTTATAGATAACAATGAGTCTAATATTAATAAGGCTGCCAAGCTAGGACTCGAGGCTTTTTCAGCGAATATATATGCCGATTCGCTGAGTGATTATATAGAGTTGAGCGATGTAGGCTATTTAATGGCCTTAACCGGCAACTCGGATATTAACAAGTACACTATAGATAAGTTTCAGAAAGATTTTGGAGAAAATGGTTCTTTTAGATTGGTAGATGCCGATGAAATGAACGATCCCAAAAATAACCCAAAAGAAGGACTTTTTTCACATACCGATGATTTTATAAAACTAACCGAAGCTGCGAGAAAGAATCCAACTATCCATGAAATAGATCTTAACGATATGGAACATTACGAAGGTCTTATAGAAATCACTAAAGCTGATCAAGACATTGTACCCTTGTTTCTGAAAACTCCTGAGGGAGAGCTTAGAATTATCTCAGCGTTCAGCAAAGATTTTACCGATATTACAAAGGGGTATAAATTGGCTTATTTAGGGAAAATACTTTCGGCAGAAACTGAAAAGGGAGCTGCTGTTGCGTCGGAATAATAGTCTGTGACATTTCGTTTGTTAAGTACAATAAGGTTTGTGTTAAGTCAACTATCGCAATTTCCAAAAGGCTTTAACTACAAAGTTCGTAATTATACAACGTATTTTCTTACATAGACAACAAAAATTACTTCAAAAGCGCTAACAACTGTAGGTTTGTTTTAATATATAAAACAATCAAATGAAAAAGTTAGTATTTAGTTTAATGGCAGTTGCCAGTTTAGTATTTGTAGGATGTTCTGACGATGATGATGAGAACAAATGCGCGTCATGCGAGCTGTTAGGTGTTTCTATAGAAGCATGTGATAATGGAGACGGAACTGTTACAGTTTCTGGAGCTGGAGAGTCGCAAGTAATATCTGGAGATGAATTAGACGGGCAAACCGCGGCAGAATATGTTAAAGCCTTGGAAGATGGATGTGGCTTGTTGTCAAATTAAAAACCTTTAACTAGAATAAAGTCAAAAAAAGGACCTTTGCTAATATTAGCAAAGGTCCTTTTTTTTAATCATTCAATTTCAACACCGCCATAAAAGCTTCTTGAGGAACTTCTACGTTACCCACTTGGCGCATACGTTTTTTACCTTTCTTTTGTTTTTCTAAAAGCTTACGTTTACGCGAAATATCGCCACCATAACATTTGGCGGTAACATCTT
>CAZMUV010000141.1:0-6221 GCA_964569345.1 uncultured Maribacter sp.
TGCCGGAGTATTTAAAAGGGAAAGATATTACTATTGAAGAAGAATCCTTAGATGCTAAGAAACCAACTTCTACTAAGAAGAAGGTGGAGTAGATTTATTTCGTAGTATGATGAAGCAAATTGGCCATTGAACTTTTGTTCTTTGGCCTTTTTTATAAAATTTATAAGTATCCACAAGCATTAGAAGTATTGACTTTTAAGTTTTAGTATATTTAGCTATCATGAATAAAATTGAAATCCGTACAGTAAATGTTGTTCAATATATAAAACCTTTAAGGGAAGGAGGTTCGCTTCCTGCTATTGTAAAAGCAGATGATGGATTCTTATATGTGTTAAAATTTCGGGGGGCAGGTCAAGGAGAGAAAGCTCTTATAGCTGAATTTATTGGAGGAGAACTCGCGCGTTCAATAGGATTAAAAGTTCCAGAACTCGTATTTATGAACTTAGACGACTCGTTTAGTAAAACGGAACCAGATGAGGAAATTCAGGACTTGCTTAAATTTAGTGTTGGTCTAAATCTAGGATTACATTTCTTGTCAAGTGCTATTACGTTTGATCCTTTGGCGTCGAAAGTAGATAGCGTAACAGCTTCAAAAGTAGTGTTGTTGGATAGTATTATTAGTAATATAGATCGAACAGCCAAAAATACAAACCTGTTAAAATGGAATGAAGAATTATGGATTATAGATAATGGCGCAAGTTTTTATTTTCACCATAATTGGGAAACTTGGGAAAGCCATTTAACAAGAACTTTTCCACTTATTAAGGATCACGTACTATTAGCTAAGGCAACTGATTTGCAACAAGCGGCTATAACAATAAAAGGACTATTGGATGAAAAGAGGGTTATTGATATTGTATCTAACATACCCGTGGACTGGCTTACAAATGAAACCGATACCATGTCGCCTCAAGAGATTAGGGCGGCGTATGTACGTTTTATTATGATAAGATTAGCTAAGATAGATGTACTGGTTAAAGAAGCGGAGGATGCAAGATAGATGTACATTTGAATATGCCATTATCAGAGTCGTTCCTAAAGTGGAACGCGAAGAATTTTTTAATGTAGGCGTTATCCTTTTCTCCAAGCAAAAAAAATTCCTTGGCGTAAAGTATAAAATAAATCAGAAGCTTTTAGATGCGTTTACTGACGAGATAGAAGTAGAAAATTTATTGGAATACCTAAAGGCATGGAAATTAATTTGTGAAGGCGCAGCTTCAGGAGGGGCTATTGGAAAGCTCGAATTATCCGATAGGTTTCGTTGGTTGACTGCAACGAGAAGTACCATTATCCAAAGCTCTAAAACCCACCCAGGACTATGTGAAGATCCAGAAAAGGAGCTTCAAGATATCTTTAAGAAGATTGTTTTGTAAATATTTATATTTTACAGAAACAATAAAATACGAGCTGATGTTAAGATGTAGTTTTAGGAATTTCGTATCAGTGTAGGCGACAAAATTCTAAGTATATTTCAATTCGTTAAATTATTATATGTACCCTAATTCAGCTATTTTTGAGCTTAGTTACAATCAAATTTTTTATGAGCGAGGCAAGACACAATTGGACCAAACAAGAAATTCTTGATATCTACAATACCCCTTTGATGGAGCTTCTTTATGATGCAGCTACCATCCATAGGAAAAACCATGACCCTAATACGGTTCAGGTATCTACCTTACTTTCCATAAAAACAGGAGGTTGTCCGGAGGATTGCGGCTATTGTCCACAAGCTGCGCGTTACCATACCGATATTGAAGGGAATGATTTAATGACCGTACCTCATGTAAAGGCCCAGGCTTTGCGTGCAAAAGCATCAGGTAGCTCTAGGGTGTGTATGGGAGCCGCTTGGCGAAATGTAAAGGATGGTCCAGAGTTTGATCAAGTACTTGAGATGGTACGGACCATCAATAAACTGGATATGGAGGTCTGTTGTACTTTAGGTATGATTACAGAAAATCAAGCAAAACGCCTAGCTGAAGCTGGACTATACGCCTACAACCATAATTTAGATACTTCAGAAGATTACTATAAAGATGTGATTTCCACTCGTGCTTTTGAAGATCGCTTAGACACGATAGAGAATGTTAGAAAGACCAACGTTACGGTCTGTAGTGGTGGTATTATAGGAATGGGAGAAAAATTAGAAGATCGCGCTGGTATGCTCGTTGCACTTGCTTCTCTAAGTCCGCAACCAGAATCTACTCCTATTAATGCTTTGGTACCTGTGGAAGGTACACCTATGGAAGATATAGAGCCAATAGCTATCTGGGATATGCTGAGGATGGTGGCAACGACACGTATCGTACTTCCAGAAACTCAAGTTAGGCTATCGGCAGGAAGAACAGAGATGAGCAGGGAGGGTCAAGCCATGTGTTTCTTTGCAGGTGCAAATTCTATTTTTGCAGGAGATAAACTGTTGACCACACCAAACCCGGATGTGAATGATGATATGGAAATGTTTAAGCTTTTGGGTCTTAATCCACAAAAACCATTTACAAAAGTTTCTCAACCTAAAACAGTAGAAGCTTTGGATTCCGAGTTTAAAACACTCGGAGAAAAGCCAAAATGGACAAGACCAGGACATAAGATTGAACGTAACGAAGTAGCCAAACAAAAGGCTAAATTAACGGACTAAACCTACATTATTTCTTTTTTAGATTCGTTGTTTTCTATAGGTTGCCTAACTTTGGTCTTCCTAAAAAGCTATGCGCCATTGAAGTTAGTTGAAATTCCAAGGGTAAAGTCGATTTCTAAGCAAGACTTTGTTGCCTCCTATTTAAAACCACAGATTCCTGTTGTTATAGAAGCCTTTGATGGTAACTGGGCAGCGCATTCAAAGTGGTCCCTAGACTATATGAAGGAAGTAGCTGGGGAAAAGATGGTCCCGCTCTATGATGATCGTCCAGTGCAACATGAAGATGGATTCAATGAGCCACATGCTACCATGAAAATGTCAGCCTATGTAGATCTGTTAAAAAAGGAACCTACAAAGTTTCGAATTTTTCTTTGGAACGTTTTAAAGGAAGTCCCGGTGTTACAAAAGGATTTTAGTTATCCAGATTTTGGTATCCGTTTATTAAGGCAAGTGCCTATGTTGTTTTTTGGTGGGGAGAACTCCCATACCTTTATGCACTACGATATTGATTTTGCTAATATCTTCCATTTTCATTTTGAAGGGGAGAAAGAATGTATTCTATTTCCTCAAACACAAAATAAGTATCTGTATAAGGTCCCTCATTCGCTTATTACACACGAGAGTATTGACTTTTCAAATCCGGATTTAGAAAAATGGCCTGCGTTAAAAAAAGCGAAAGGATATAGCACCATTTTAAAGCACGGCGAAGTGCTATATATGCCGGAGGGTTATTGGCATTATATGAAGTATAATACGCCTGGGTTTTCAATGAGCCTGCGTGCTTTGGCCAGGAGTCCGAAGAATTTTACCCATGCCGCATATAATATTTTTATAATGAGACATTTTGATGTGCTGATGCGAAAATTAAAGGGTCAAAACTGGATAGATTGGAAGAACAGGAAATCAATAGAAAGAACTAAGGTGTAATTTGTTCCGTACGTGATTGGGAAATAATATCTTTGTATTTATTAAACACTAATTATAATTTATTGCATATGAAAAATTTAGGATTACTTGTTATATTGTTTTTTGGCGTTACTGCTATGAATGCACAAGCTTTTGATGGTCAAGGAGATTCAAAATTTCAAGTAGGTGCTAGCTTTCAAGGAAATGGTACCGGGATTACGGCAACCTATGACTACGGTCTTGGTGAGAACTTTTCGATTGGAGTTTCAACTGGATATGTTTTGGGTGTAAATGAGGATATTGGAGCAGATTTTGGCAATCGGATTAATTTAGTAGCGCGTTTTAACGCTAATATTGGAAGCGTCTTAAATATAGGAGATGCTGTTGATATTTATCCGGGTTTAAACTTATCGCTTAAACAATTTGGTGGCCATTTGGGAGGACGTTATTTCTTTAGCGATGGTTTCGGAATTTTTACAGAATTCTCTGTGCCCTTTGCAAAATATGACAATGGTACCTTATCCAATGCAGAATTACTGAACAATCAGTTTGTGTTTGGATTAGGGGTAGTATTTAATCTATAAACGGTTCATTTAAAAAATTAAGGTACAAGCCTCTTGGTTATTTCATATACCAAGGGGCTTTCCCATCCTCTATATAAAAGGTAGTCGGCTAATTTTTTACGTTTCTTGAACACGTTGGTCTCTGTAAGTTGTCCTACTCGTTTTTCAGCAAGCTGCTCTAAAGTTTCTAAATAGATTTCGGCATCTATTTCCTTTAGTGCAACCTTGACATTGTATTTTGTAATATCACGCTGTTTAAGTTCGTTTACAATTCTATTTTTCCCCCACTTTTTTATATTGAATTTACCTCGGGCAAAACTGCAGGCGAATCGTTCTTCATTTAAAAAATTCTCTTGTATTAAGTGTCCGATGATTTCATCTATGGCAATGGGAATCATACCCATATCGCTTAGTTTGGTCCTTACCTCTTTGTGGCAACGCTCTTGGTAAGCACAGTAACCTTCAAGTTTTCTGGTAGCTTCTTTTACGGAGTAGGCAGTGCTATTGTTCCTTTTTATATGCAAGTTCTTTTTATTTTTTTAACCAGTTATATCTAAGACGCGATGCTGTTGACAAGTTAAACAATTAGCGAGGACTGATTACGCTACAAACAAAAAAAGCGACCTCCTTTCGGGGTCGCTTTAAAATTTTAATAGATTGTTTTACCGTCCTTATTCTTAAAACGATATTCAAGATACGTATACGCATCCCTTGGTTGTATTTTAATCCATCTTTTATGCTCCAAAAACCACTTGGTACGCATAGATGGGAAACCTTTTGTGATATAGGCTGCAATGAATGGGTGTATATTCAATGTTATACTCTTGTTATCCTTTGCAGGGCCTTTCAAAAGTCGCTCTAGATCTACGTTGATTTTGTCTATCAAAACAATGGGAGCTTCTACTTCCTGACCTTTTTGGTTAGGGTTTTCTTCCGTTGTCTTAATATTCATTTCGGGTCTAACACGTTGCCTGGTAATTTGGATAAGACCAAATTTACTCGGCGGCAAAATCTTATGCTTGGCACGATCGTCTTTCATTTCATCCCTTAGATGTTCAAAAAGCTTTTTTCTATGCTGTGCCTTTACCATGTCTATAAAATCTACAACAATGATACCTCCCATATCTCTTAGGCGAAGTTGCCTTGCGATTTCGGAAGCTGAGATTAAATTTACCTCTAGTGCGGTATCTTCCTGATTTTTTGCTTTATTGGAACGGTTACCGCTGTTTACGTCTATTACATGCAAAGCTTCGGTATGTTCAATAATCAAATAGGCACCCCTACTCATTACCGCTGTGCGGCCAAAAGAGGTTTTTATTTGCCTATCTATTCCAAATTTTTCAAATATTGGAACCTGTGAATCATAATGATTTACAATCGACTCTTTATCAGGAGCAATTTCTACCACGTAATCTTTTACCTGGTTATATAAATCCGCGTTATCTACATGTATTCCTGTAAAGCTGTCGTTGAAGACATCTCTTAAAATGGAGGAAGCTCGGTTGAGCTCCACTAATACTTTAGATGGCGTTTGCGCGCGATATAATTTTTTACACATTGCGGACCATTTGTCCAGCAAGTTTTCTAGGTCTTTGTCTAATTCTGCTACTTTTTTGCCTTCAGCAACTGTTCTTATAATTACCCCGAATCCTTTTGGCTTAATACTCTTTACGAGTCTTTTGAGCCTATCTTTTTCTTCGTTGCTTCCAATCTTTTGAGATACGGAAACTCGATCAGAAAAAGGGACCATAACCAAATAGCGCCCTGCTATAGATAGCTCGGAACTAATTCTTGGTCCTTTGGTGGATATGGGTTCTTTGACAATTTGCACTAAAAGAGATTGATTGGCTTTAACGACATCCGTTATTACACCGTGCTTATCAATATCTTTATCACAAGGAAAGTCCTTAAGGGAGTAATCCCTAAGTTTTCCGGTACTCACTTGTTTAATGAACTTTAGCATAGAGGATAACTGTGGTCCTAGGTCATGGTAATGCAAAAATGCATCCTTCTCATACCCAACGTTTACAAATGCAGCGTTGAGTCCTGTTACCGGCTTCCTTATCTTGGCTAAAAAAATATCGCCAACGGAAAAATCGTTATTGTCCTCTTCTTTA
>CAZMUV010000142.1:0-5844 GCA_964569345.1 uncultured Maribacter sp.
TGGCCTCCGCGATGGCTTCTCTAAATTGTAAGGTTTTCATTCGCTTAAATTTTAAACTCTAAAGGTTTCGCTTCAAAGGAAGCAAAAATAGCAAATAATATGTCAAACTATCCCTCGAGAGAATCAAAAAAAGTTATAAAATTTACTATGCATGCATAATAAATTTGAAAATTAATGGTTATCTTCGTACACATCATTTTAAACGTATTTCATAAATGAAAATATTAGTCTGCATAAGTAATGTCCCTGACACTACATCAAAAATAAATTTCACTGAGGGTGATACAAAATTTGACACCAACGGCGTACAATTCGTAATAAATCCAAACGACGAATTTGGATTAACAAGAGCCATGTGGTTCAAAGAAAAACAAGGAGCTACAGTGCACGTTGCCACCGTTGGCGGTGCAAATGTAGAACCCACCATGAGAAAAACGCTTGCCATTGGTGCAGACGAGGCGATACGAATAAACGCCGAGCCAGTAGATGGTTTTTTCGTTGCGCAACAACTTGCAGAAGTCATAAAAACCGGAGGTTACGATTTAGTAATCGGTGGTAGAGAATCCATTGATTATAATGGAGGAATGGTACCGGGGATGATAGCCACGTTTTTGGACATGAATTTTGTAAACACCTGTATTAGCTTAGATGTTGATGGAAACACTGCAACCGCTATTAGAGAAATAGATGGGGGTAAAGAAACGTTGAGCACTAGCCTTCCCTTGGTTATTGGCGGACAAAAGGGGCTTGTAGAAGAAAGCGACCTTCGCATCCCTAATATGAGAGGAATTATGCAGGCACGTCAGAAAAAATTGAGTGTTATAGAGCCTATTTCTGCAACTAAAACAACCGAAGACGTATCCTTTGACAAACCAGAACCTAAAGGAGCCGTAAAGCTTGTTGATACTGTGGACGAATTGGTAAATCTTCTTCACAACGAAGCAAAAGCGATCTAATCATTTTCCAATTTTAGGTTAACCATCAAAATTTAAAAAATATGTCAGTATTAGTATATACAGAATCCGAAAACGGAAAGTTTAAAAAAAGTGCTTTTGAAGTAGCCTCCTATGCTGCCGAAGTAGCTAAGCAACTAGGAACAACTGCAACGGCAGTTTCCTTTAATTCAAACGAAAACGAAGCCTTAGGGGATTACGGCATTTCCAAAGTATTGCATATTGCCGACGCATCCTTAAAGACATTCAACGCCAAGGCGTATGCTCTAGCAGTGGTACAGGCAACCAAACAAGAAGGAGCAACTACGATTATCGTAAGTTCCAGTGCAGATACTAAATATATGGCTCCGTTATTGGCCGCAGCCCTAAACGCAGGGTATGTACCAAACGTGGTCGCAGCTCCTGAATCTACTTCACCGTTCACGGTTAAACGAACCGCTTTTAGTAACAAGGGATTTGCACACACCCAAATACATACAGACCATAAGGTCATAGGAGTCTCTAATAATTCGTTTGGCATACATGAAAATAAAACGGATGTTTCCGTTGAAGATTTTTCGGTTTCGTTGGAAGATGGTGCTTTTGGAACAAAATCAGTTGAAATTGATAAGGTTATCGGAAAAGCTACTATTGCAGACGCAGATATCGTAGTTTCAGCAGGAAGAGGTTTAAAAGGGCCTGAAAACTGGGGAATGATAGAAGAATTAGCCGATGTGCTCGGTGCCGCTACCGCATGCTCAAAACCAGTTTCAGATTTAGGATGGCGGCCTCATGGAGAACATGTAGGTCAAACGGGGAAACCTGTTGCTAGTAACTTGTATATCGCTATCGGAATTTCGGGAGCTATACAGCATTTGGCTGGTGTAAGCTCGTCCAAAACAAAAGTGGTGATTAACACAGACCCAGAAGCCCCATTTTTTAAGGCGGCAGATTATGGCATCGTTGGCGATGCGTTTGAAGTAGTACCGGCGTTGATAGAAAAATTAAAGGAATTTAAAGCCCAAAACGCTTAATTTTTATTAATTTGTGCCCCCAAAGGGCTGTTCAAATAATTGGCAACCCAAGTATTTGAACAGCCCTTTTTTTATTTTAACTATTATGAGTTTAGTCCGTCTAAAAATAAAAGGAATTTCGTACAGCCAAACCCAAAATGGTGCGTACGCCCTTATATTGAATGAAGTTGAAGGAGACCGTAAATTGCCAATCGTTATAGGTGCCTTTGAAGCGCAGTCCATAGCTATAGCTTTAGAAAAAGAAATAAAGCCGCCACGACCCTTGACGCATGACCTATTTAAAAACTTCTCCGACCGTTTTGATATTGTTATAAAACAAGTAATTATACATAAACTGGTAGATGGTGTTTTTTATTCCAGTATTATCTGTGAGCGTGATGGTATCGAAGAAATTATTGATGCCCGCACAAGCGATGCCATTGCCTTGGCATTGCGTTTTAATGCCCCCATATTTACTTATAAGACCATCTTGGACAAAGCAGGTATTTTCCTTAAGTTTTCGTCCAAGGACAAAGAATCGGATGACACTAGCGGAGATAGCATCATGGTGGATGAGATTCTACAGGAGGGAGAAACCGTTCACATAGAATCTGGCACCTCTGATGGATATACGGAGCTTACCATAGATGAACTTGAAAAAGAACTTGCCAAAGCTGTCACTAATGAAGACTATGAAAAAGCAGCCAAACTAAGGGACGAAATATCCAAAAGGAATTAAAACCAAATCCCTAACATGAAGAAAAGTACGCTGCTACTGTCACTTTTTATTCTTTTTTCATTTGCTCTTTTTGCACAGAATCCAGAAACCAATGACACTATCGTGAATGTTTTGGATGCTTCCGTTCTCCACGATAATTCTGCTACAAGCAATATTCTAGCACCCAACGAAGGTTTTTCACTGAACAGCCTTTGGCGCGGTGCACTTGGTATGGCATCGCTATTACTTTTAGCTTTTTTATTCAGCTCTAATCGTAGGGCAATCAATTGGAAAACTGTTGGCGTTGGTCTTGCTTTACAACTGGTCATCGCCATTGGCGTATTAAAAGTCCCGTTCATTCAACTCATCTTTGAACAAATAGGAAAGATTTTCGTGAGTATTTTGGAATTCACTCGTGCCGGAAGTAAATTTTTATTTGAGGGACTGGTTGTCGACACAGGAACTTTCGGTTATATTTTCGCCTTTCAGGTGCTGCCTACCATCATATTCTTTTCCGCACTTACCTCATTATTGTTTTATTTAGGCGTGATTCAAAAAGTGGTAAAAGCATTGGCTTGGTTGTTATCAAAAAGTTTGGGAATATCGGGTGCAGAAAGCTTATCCGTAGCAGGAAATATTTTCTTAGGGCAGACGGAAGCCCCGCTTCTTATAAAAGCGTATCTGGAAAAAATGAACCGCTCTGAAATACTCCTCGTAATGATTGGCGGCATGGCAACCGTAGCAGGTGCAGTGCTTGCTGCCTATATTGGATTTTTAGGTGGAGAAGACGAAGCATTACAACTCTTGTTTGCCAAGCATTTATTAGCTGCATCCGTTATGGCAGCTCCTGGCGCTATTGTCATCTCTAAAATGTTGTACCCCCAGACCGAAGCGGTTAATACAGACGTGAGCGTTTCCTCAGAAAAAATAGGCTCTAATGTTTTGGATGCCATTGCCAATGGAACCACAGAAGGTTTAAAACTTGCCGTGAACGTGGGTGCCATGCTATTGGTATTCGTCGCCATTATCGCTATGATTAATGGAATCTTGGAGTGGACGGGCGATTTGACCAACCTAAACGGTTGGATTGCCGAGAACACATCGTATCAACGGTTTTCCTTGGAGGCAATTTTAGGTACTGTGTTTGCGCCCTTAATGTGGTTGATTGGTGTTGCCAAAGAAGATGTTATGCTGATGGGACAACTACTAGGTATTAAACTAGCAGCGAGCGAATTTGTAGGCTATATTCAATTAGCGGAATTAAAAGATATGGTGAGCATGCCCCATTTGAAATACAATAAATCGATCATCATGGCGACCTACATGCTCTGTGGCTTCGCTAACTTTGCCTCTATTGGTATCCAAATTGGTGGCATAGGCTCTTTAGCCCCTGGGCAACGAAAAACACTTTCTGAATTTGGGATGAAAGCGGTTTTGGGCGGCTCATTGGCCTCCTTACTATCTGCTACGATTGCTGGTATGATATTGGGATAGATAAAAAATCACTTGTTCTTTATCATGCTAACAAAACATCAGGTGTAATTTTTATCTGATATATAACTCCTTTAAACGTTGGTTTTTCTGTTATAATCAAAAAAAGCATACTTTTCATTTTTACATTTAGCAAATGAGTAGTATGCTTATTTTTTTTGGCACACACAACCAACACCTCTATGAAAATCAGGCTTCTATGTTTCCTGTATAGCTCTTTTTTATTTGGGCAGAATATTGGGGATTTTCAATCCGTAATACCGACTAGCCGAACAACTGAATTTACGATACCGGACTCACATACGTTTCAAAAAATCATTTCCCAAGGCGATCCTTTAACGGAAGGCGGCGCCTTAATGGGCAATAATGATTTTACAGGATATGTGCCCATAAACGGAAGTAGCACCAATGGATTTTTAAGTATCAACGCCGAAACATTACCTGGAGGTGTTTCTGTGCTAGACATAAACTATAACAGCAGCACAAAATTATGGGTCACTACCTTATCCAAAGCGGTAGATTTCACACCTGTCGTAGGTACTGCTGCCAATTGCTCCGGAACGGTAACGCCATGGAATACCATTATCAGTTGTGAAGAATACACCTCTAAGGAATTGGCGGACCGCAACCTGATAACGGATTTAGATAGCAACAATGACGGTTATGACGATTTAGGTTGGGCCGTTGAGATAGATCCAGTAACAAAAACAGTTATTGATAAACGCTGGGCACTCGGAAATTTTAAACATGAAAATCTCGCTATACATTCCAATCAACGTACCGCATATCAGGGTACTGATAATTTCACAGGCTTTGGCTTTCTATATAAATTCGTCGCTGATGTAGCACAAGATTTGGGGAGTGGAAAACTTTATGTGTACAAAGGCCCTAAAAATGGCAGTGGCGATTGGATTCTATTGAACAACACCACAAAGGAAGAACGCAATTCCACCAAAGCACAAAGCACCGCTGCAGGCGCTACCGATTTTGTTGGAATCGAAGATGTTGAAATTGGACCCGATGGTGGTATCTATTTTGCAGTTAAAAGTGAGGACAGAGTGTACAAGTTTCAAGATTCCGACCCCATAACAGGTACTACGGTTACGAACATGGAAACTTTTGTTGGCAACACAAGCTACCCCATCACGCATAAAAACGGAACTACAAATCTAAATTGGGGCTACGGCAATGACAATTTAGCTTTTGATTTGGACGGAAATCTCTGGGTGCTACAAGATGGTGATGAACATTATATTTGGGTAGTTAAAAATGGACATTCCCAAGCGAACCCGAACGTAGAACTATTTGGCATTGTCCCTGATGGGGCGGAACCCACTGGAATTACATTTTCTCCTGACAATCGGTTTCTTTTTATGTCAATTCAACATCCAAGCGGATCAAATGGAGTAACAACCCAAACCGACGCAGCTGGTATTGAGGTAGGATTCGAAAAATCAACTACAATTGTTATTGCATTAAAAGAAAATCTTGGAGCAAGTACGGAGCAAGTCTGGTATTTGGATGCCGATAATGATGGATATGCAGTTTCACCTACAGTTACCAACACAAGTAGTCCAGGAACAGGATATACAACAACCGTGCTTCCTTTAACAGATTGTGACGATACCGATGCTCTGGTTTTCGAAGTCTCCACTTGGTACTTGGATGCTGATGGGGATGGCTATGCCGT
>CAZMUV010000143.1:0-5811 GCA_964569345.1 uncultured Maribacter sp.
GGTGGTTTAAGTATTGGTAGTGCATTATTAACTTGGATTTTAGGACTTTATAACTATGTGCCAAAAAGTGATACCGTACAAGCAGAAAGTGCAATTCTAGGCACAAAAATGCTAGTGAGTATTTATCCGGCAATTCCGTTTTTAATAGCAGTAGGACTACTTTTTTTCTATGAAATAGATAAGAAAATGGAAGTTAAATTAGAAGCTGAATTAAAAGAAAGAAGAGCAAATTAAAATAACTAATTAAAACATAAAATTATGCCAGAAGAAAGTATTGAACATATTGATTTTGATGATTTAAATAAGCGCGCTATTTCACAACCTTTAGTATCTCATATATATACAGCAGACCCATCAGCCCATTATTTTAATGGAAAAATATACATATACCCTTCACATGATGTTGATGCGGGAGAGGCATTTGATGACTTAGGAAGTCATTTCGCCATGGAAGATTACCACGTCATTTCTATGGACACTATTGATAGTAAAGCTGTGGATAATGGAGTTGCTTTGCACCTTGATGATGTTCCTTGGGCAAAACAACAAATGTGGGCGCCAGATGTTAATGAAAAAGACGGGAAATACTATTTGTTTTTTCCAGCAAAAGCACACGATGATATTTTTAGAATTGGAGTTGCTACAAGTACTTCTCCAATAGGCCCATTTAAAGCGCAACCAGAAGCAATTAAGGGTAGTTTCTCTATTGACCCTGCTGTTTTTAAAGATGACGATGGAAGTTATTACATGTATTTTGGAGGCCTTTGGGGTGGCCAATTACAACGTTGGAAAACGGGGACTTTTAATGCAGAACAACCCGAAAGCCCAACAGCTTTTTTACCGAAAGATGATGAGCCAGCTCTATTACCATTTGTGGCTAAAATGACAGATAATTTATTGGAATTTGCCGAAAAACCAAAAACTATTGAAATACTAGATAAAAATGGTAATTTATTATTAGCAGGCGATAAAGACCGACGATTTTTTGAAGCAGCTTGGTTACACAAACATAATGGAAAATATTACTTCTCTTATTCAACAGGCGATTCTCATTTTATCTGCTATGCAATAGGTGATTCGCCTTATGGGCCTTTTACTTACACAGGAAGAATTCTAGAACCAGTTGTGGGTTGGACATCACACCACTCGGTATGTAAAGTAGATCAAAAATGGTATTTATTTTACCATGACTCTAGCTTATCGAAAGGGGTTACGCATCTTAGATCTGTTAAAGTTGCCGAAATTACTCATAATGAAGATGGAAGCATCCAAACTTTAGAACCTTATAATCAATAATAATCTTATGAAACTAAGAACAAAAACAGGACTATTTACAAGTATAATACTACTTTGTAGTTTTATATCAAATTCGCAAATTCAATTCCCAGTTGATGTAGGTACAAAACCCGAAAGTATTACAAGAGGCTTCAATTCCAATTATTATGTAACTATTATGAATGGAAAAGATGAAGGAGATGGTACTCTAGTTGAAATTTCAGACGAAGGCGTAAAAGTATTTGCAGAAGGGTTTGATGAGCCAAAAGGCATTATATTTTTAAATGATCATCTATACTTTTCAGATTTGAATCGTGTTTGGAAAGTTGATAAAGACGGTAATGCAACAGTTTTTGTCAATAAAAATGATTTCCCTGAAGCCGTTCTATATTTAAACGATGTTGCAGTAGATGAAAAAGGACAAGGTATGTATGTTGTTGATATGGGAGACACTAAATTCATGCGAGACAAAAATAATAACCTATGGCCTCTCGAAAGTGATGAAGCTAAACTTGTTCCTGAATTAGGTCGTATTTATCATGTAGATTTAGATGGTAAAATATCAATTAAACAAAATACGTCTTCATTAATGTTAAACCCTAATGGTGTGGGTGTTGACAATAATGGAGATATTATGGTCGGTTCTTTTTTTCTTGGTAATTTTTTAGTGACAAGAAATGGCGAACTCACACCTTTAAAAGGTATCTTTAGAGGTGCTGATGCTGTAGAGCAAGATAGCAAAGGTGACTATTACGTGAGTAGTTGGGCTTCTGGAAAAGTTTGGAAAATTGATGGCAAAACTGAAGAATCTACAATACTTGTTGATGGATTAAAATCTGCTGCTGATTTTTATTTAGAAGAAGAAAAAGGACGATTGTTGGTACCCGATATGATAGCAGGAAAAATATATGAAGTATTTATTAATTAACTCTTCTTATCACTTTCCTATAACTTTAACTGGAACTGGCGTACCAGAATGATCACCAGAGTCCCAGTTTATTCCTTTTATTAGGGTTATTTGACTGTTTCTAACAACTAAAATGCTAGTAAGTTACCTTCAACTTATTCTTTAACTTATTTTCTATAATAGGGTATAGATTGTAAGTTGGATAAATTTCTGATTTAAAAGCTTTCCATGCTGTTCTCTCAATCGCTAAATTCACGGCTGATAATTTTGAAGCAGGGAGTTCCAACACGACCATTTGGCCAAGCCCCATAACTACAAACCAATTAACTACAGAAACACCTTCTGGCGGGAAATTTTCATAAAACCCTTGATCGGTTCTTATCTTTTCAATCTCATTTAAATTCATACTTTGATCATGTTTAAGAAAAATTGTTAATAACAACTTGTCATCACCTTTTTCAGAACCGGTTTTTACATCATCCGATTGCGAATAGCCTATGATTTGGAATAAGAATAATGCGAGAAATAATGAGTATTTCATATTTTATAAATTTTAGATTTATTGTGTTTTTATTAAGTTAATGCTTCTTGTTATGTTAGCAGATAAAAAGTATAGTGCAACTTCGACAATGGAATATTATTCCTTTTTTTATCATATCTTATTTATTTTAAATTTATTTTTTTCTTAAACAAATGGCGTTCTAGTTAGGTAGTGTTAATTGTTTATTTTGTTTTTTTGAATAAATATTTTGAAGTAAATATATCATTAGTTGAAAATTTTTGATAAAACTAAATAGGCATATTTATCAAAAATATGTTGCATTGGTTAATGTAAATAGGTTCTAAAAAGTTTGTGAAAAATCTATTTATTAAATGTCCAATATATTGCACCAAAAATGTGATTCAAAAAATTTTTGTCTTTATACGATTCTGGTTTATGACCCAAAGCTGTATAAAACGATCTTCCTCCTTCATAATCTTGATACCATGAAATAATCTTCTTTGGGAGTGGTCATGATTTTTTAGCTGTGCCTTTTATGAATACACTGGACTCAGCTGCCCCCTTTGTTTATTTGATTTAGGTAAAATCAAAATTCATCTAAAAACGATAGTTATAAATTACCTTTATCACCGCTCCCTGTTGTAATGTAAAAAGTCTTCTATTCAATAACGGATCGTTTAGCCAATTGTGGTTATACACACAATAAATATCGGTGCCAGGTGTAATTATCCATCGAAAACGGGTATTGGACCCCAGAATCTCACTTACATCATCAAACTGAATATTTGACGAAAAAGAAATATCAGGTGTAAAATCGAGGCCAAGATCTAACTGGAATAAATTTGTATTAAACCCACTATTCTCAGCAGTTACTTTGGAATGCGTGTACCCACTGCTCAGATTAATACCAGGTACTGGGCGAATGGTTAAACCCAACTCCAAGCTTGAAATATTTCCATTCCAAAATCCCCCGGCTTCATAACCAATTGAGCCTGATACCTTTCGAAAGGATGCCGAAGATGCCTCCAATTCGTAACCCCAATTCACATATTCCCCTGCAGGCACGATAACTGAACCGTCATTAAGTATGTCAAAATCCTCATTGAGAAATTCAAAGCCCCTAGATACTTGAACACCTAATTTATCGCCAGATTCAAATCGGATAGTCCCCAAGTTAAACCCAAGACTTTCGGTAAGAAGTTTATTTTCCAATGAAGTGAGGTACTCATAGTCAATGCCCCATTCTATTTCTCTTATGACGTTGCTCTTTTCAAACAGAGGAGCGTATTTTATTCCTGGTTGTAACCTTTTAAAACCGTTACGTTGGTTAAACCCGACCGCTGGATCATACTCATCTCCAAATTCCCTATACGAAACCCGTGCAGACCACGGTTGATTGGGGAAATTAAAACGAAACCCCCTAACTGATCTATCCGATATGGAAGTAGAATTATCAAAGGGGGAAGCGGGATTGTGCGCAACAAAAAAGGCTGAGAGTTGCAGTGTCTTATTGCCCAAAAATTCTGAAGTACTTAAGTTTAAATCGGCACCCCATGTCTTTCTATCTTGGACTGGGTTACCTAATAATATATCGTCTTCGGTGCTTCTATGGGTATATATTACGCCGATAGAACTCTCCTTCCAAAAATTTCGCCTATACCTACCTACCGTAAAACTTTCTGGATTCAGCTCCCCCTTCTTTCCGGTACGTACGTGTAATAGTGCAATGTTATTCTTACCGACATTGCCTATAAGGCGACCTCCATACTTAATAGGGATACGCATCCCATTCACCAGTCCGATCCTACGACTAAAATAAGGGTCAACACCACTTGACGGTGCAAATTGTAAAATTGAGGATCCCTCTAGAAAAAAATCTCTTTTTTCGGGAAAACGCAAAGGAAAACGAGTAAGGTTTATTTGTCTATCGTCCACCTCGGTCTGTGCAAAATCAGTGTTGTATGTGAAAGAGGCTTTCAACTGGGGCGTAATATTGTAATTGATATCAAACCCGAAGTCGGCGGAAGTAGTATTGATTGACTCATCGTTCTCATCATCATATTCTTTGCTGGACTGCGTAATGGCATAGGGGACAATTTCCAACCCTAATCCCTGCGATGGATCAACAAGGCCTGTAAGAATACCGGCATTCTGTGGTCGTAACAATCCCTGATTACGGCGGTGACCTGCCCATAATAGTTCTTCGTTTTTACGACGTATGGTCCTTTGAAAATTAATTCCCCAGACATCCTTTTTAGAATCGAAGTTTATGCTGCGAAAGGGGATTCTGATTTCTGCCGACCACCCAAAATCACCAATAAAGGTCCATGCTTTCCAAATACCATCCCAGTCTTTGTTCAACGTTTGGCCCTGGCCTGAAGAAATGAGGCCATCCCCCCGTAATCCCAGGGGATTGATTTCAAAAAAATATGCACTTCGCTTGTCCATAAATGTATCAAAAATCCATCTAAAACGATCGTCTGCCTCGAGGGATGCGTCCCTCCGCTTTTGAAAAGCCTTTATATCTGACGGATTACTATCATAACAAACTACTGCGATATAAATATTTTCGTTATCGAAGGCGATTCTTACTTGTGTTTGCTCTGTTGGTTCTCCCCCTTCTTTAGGTTCTTGCATTAGGAAATTGTCATTTCCCGGAATAGTTAACCATAACTCTTCATCCACAATACCATCTAAATGAAGTTCGATGCCATTGAGCGGATACGCAATAATTTCCTTTAAATCATTTTCATTATTGCTGTTTTGACCAAATCCTAGAATAGGAAGAATGCATATAGCTATAAGATTAATGGCACATTTCAGAATTTTCATAAAGCGATTCTAGAATTCATGTGTATTTATTCTTTCCATTTTAAAAGCCAAATTATTCCACTGGTTCATATTTAAATGAAGAATTTGATTTAGTACAACAATACTAATGCGCCAAATAGATGAAAAATCTTTTTTTATTTCCTTTATTTTTAATTGAATTAATCGCCTTTAACCCAATAAATACCACCAAAAATATGGTTCAAGAAATTTTTGTCTTTATACGATTCTGGTTTATGACCCAAAGCTGTATAAAACGATCTTCCTCCTTCATAATCTTGATACCATGAAATAGGAT
>CAZMUV010000144.1:0-5354 GCA_964569345.1 uncultured Maribacter sp.
ACCCTGCCCATTGTGCTCTTTTGCTTTTACTAAAGGTTGAAAAGTACTGTCCTGTTCTAGATTCTGTTGCTGTTGCTGAGATTGATGCTTTCATGATATTATGTTTTAAAATTGATAAATGATTTTATGTTGATACAAATATGTACTGTTTTGGCTTCGCTTGGAAATTGCTTTTTCTCAATTGTTGGTTTTGAACTCCAAACTGTGGTTATTCGCTTCCAAGTCAATTCTTATCGATTAAATTTTCTATACCCTGCCCATTGTGCTCTTTTACTTTTGCTAAAGGATGAGAAGTACTGTCCTGTCATAGATTCTGTTGCTGTTGCCAAGATTGATGCTTTCATAATTTCTAGTTTATAACTGTTTTATTAATAGTTGTTTGTTAATGGCTTACAACTAATAGACGAGGAGAGTTCTGTTTTGTTACAGTACTATGCATAAAAAGGTACTATATAGTATAATATTTAACATATACGCACTGTTTGAAGATAGTTTCTAGGGCGTATGGTTGGGATAAGCGTGTTGATTTTAAAAGAGGTGTTTAAATTTAGCGGTATAATCTGCTCTGTTCCCCTTTGAAACCGGTTTAAATCATAAGTTATTTTATTCCCTGATTTAAGTAGAATATGTCTCAGCTATGAAATCGTTTTATGAGAAGTAAGGGTTAGCGGTATTCGTACTGAGTACATTATTTTATGTGCACGGAGGACAACATAATTAACAGAATAATAAAATGGAAAATTACTTAACTACTAATAAAGTGATTTCAGCAAGAATCGAACGCTATAAGCTAAGCCTTTTTTTTAAGTGGTTTGCGCTTATGTTCTGATTATTATGTTGACGATTTGTGAACTTTTTAGGCGATTTTAATTCCGTCAATGCAAATGTAGTCAAACGGAACCATATGAATGTATTCTATTCGATTTACACTTACGTTCATAGTATTTTTGATTTTAAGAAGGTTTTTGAGGAATGGAATTCCTTAAATTTCATTATCCGAAACGAAATATTTTAACTCATCAAAAGTTTAAATAAAGGTAAAAATATAAACTAATTAATTGATACGGTACTTTAAACTTTATTCACTCAGCGAATACGTATTTCTTCGAAAGTCTAAATAAACGACCCTTTAAATGAACTTTAAGTGTCCCATAAAAGGTCAATTAAAAATGACTTGAAATGGGACACACCAAAAAGAGATTTTTTACAGAGAGGAAATCGTGCCTTAAAACGGCCCTTTTTTCAGTCCGGTTTATAATTCTTTTAAAAAGAAAGTATGCTTTGATCAATATGACCAGTTAGTTCAATCAAAAACAAAGTTATAGGTCAATGAAACAAGGGGGCTGTTCAATATGGAAAGCTCGAAAGCACCAAGAGGACTATCCCCAAAAATTTCACCGTTCTCCCCACCGTTCCTTTGTGTATAGTAAATACTGTAAGGGTTTCTTCTTGCGTATAGATTATAAACGGTAAAGGTCCAATCGCCGGACCATCTTTTGCTTTCACTTTTAACACCCCTGATATTCCATGAAAAATCAAGTCGATGATATGTAGGTAACCTCGCGTTATTACGTTCCAAGAAAAGCGGTGTATCTATACCTTCGATTTCTACAACGCCATTGGGTGCGGTATAAGGTCTACCAGTCTGAGCAGTAAAATTAAAACTAAGAGTGTTATAAGGGTCGGACTCAATGTTCATCGTAGCGTTGAACACATGCGTTCTATCAAAATCAGAGGCATACCATTCATTGTTATTGATTCTATCCCCTGGCTTCTCTATTTGGGAGCGTAAACGACTTCTTGACCATGTATAGTTCATCCAACCGTTAATAGTGCCCTCTGGTTTTCTTAAGCTGAATTCGGCACCGTATGCTTGTCCTTCACCTTGGACCAGATCCCGATTTATGGTTTCACTCAAAAAGAAGTCCGCCCCGGGCTTATAGGTCAAAATATTATCCACCTCTCTATAATATCCTTCTAGACCAAGTTGTATGGCATTGTTGTTTAAATTCTTATATATTCCAAAGCCATAACTATCGCTTACCTGCGGCAGTACTGTAGGGTCAGAGGTCTTCCATCGAGAAGTGGGTACGGGCGTGGTATTGTTATAAATGTTCTGTAAATATTGGTTCAATCTGGCGTAGCTTGCCTTCAACGAAGTAGTTTCGTCCAGTTCCAAGTTGAGTCCCAGTCTTGGTTCCAAGCCGTTATAGGTTTTTACTCCCGCGCCTTTTTCAAATTGCGTGGTACCCAACAACTCCCCACTGAAATCGTCGAAGGTATTTTGTGTATAGGGCCCTACAAGTACAAAATGGTTAAAACGAAGTCCCGCGGAAATGGAAAGTGCTTTAATCGGTGTCCAATTGGCATTACCATAGCCGGCGAATTCATAGCTAATTTCATTTTCCAAGGAAATCGGGAGTACGTTTTCGGCTGATCCAGGGTCAAGCGCACCCGGGCCAATATTGTAACGGTTGACCTGCCCTCCAAGATAATACTCCATATTAGGACTCTGTTTCTTTGAAAATTCTGAAATGAGACTTAGATAGTTAATTTGTGAGCTATACTCGACCTCATTATCGCTATCACGCTCAGGAAATATTATTTTGGGACTGTAGTCACTTGCGACAACTATAGTCCTTAGATTGGAATTATCCTTAAAACTATGCGACCAGTTGACAGTTCCGTTAAGGGTCATGAAATCGTATTGGTTGCTCTCTGCATTTATATTCTCAACAGGTGTCACCAGATCCAATTGGTAGAAATCCTTGGAAAAGAATCCGGTAAAGGTTACTTGATCGTTCTCTGTAGGAAGATAAAGTAGTTTCACGGTGCTATCGTAGAACCTGGCCTTGGTATTCTTTAAACGATCTGAAAAGATGGGTAATAAAAAATCGGTAACGCCGGCCCTTACTCCGGCCAGCAGCATTAATTTATCCTTAATAATAGGCGTTTCGATATTTAATCGACTGGAAACCAATCCAATACCTCCACTAAGCTTCAACTTATCTACATAGGGGTTCTTGACCTTGACATCTAGTACGGAGGTCGCCCTTCCCCCGTACCGGGATGGAATGTTGGCTCTGTAGAGATCGGATGATGAGATGACATCGGGAGTGAACACGGAAAAGAGCCCGAACAGATGGGTAGGATTAAAAACAGGAGCATAATCGTAAAGAATGAGATTCTGATCTAGGGAACCTCCACGTACGGTAAGACCATTGCTGATCTCTCCGGCATTATTAACACCGGGGAGGAGTGTCATTGCTCTAAGTACATCGAATTCGCCTACCGCCGAAGGAATCTTTTTTAGCTCTTTTGACGTTAGCCTTAAAACACCCATTTGGGGGGCTGTAAGGTTTTCGTTCAGTGTCTTGGCCTTGACGATGACCTCTGAAAGCATTTCCTGTTGCTCTCGTAGTTCAATTTTGAGGAATATATTCCTGTTAAGTTCAATTTTTCTGACCTCGGTCGCAAAACCGATATAGGTAATGGTAACCCGATAGTTATCCGCTGGCAAGGAAATTGCGAATTGACCCTCATTGTCGGTAAGCCCGCCACAGGAACATGGGTCAATGGAAATCTGCGTATTTGCCAAAGGTCTTCCCATTGCTGTTGTTTCAAGAGAAAGATCATAGCTTTGGGATTGGCAGACATATCCGTAAAACAGAATCAATATTGCTACATTACGGAAGTTTTTATTCATTTATAAACTATTATATTTAATCTATTATACTTTCAATTTCCAATCCATCCTTCAGGTTCAATACCAGTTCTAAATCGACTTTCTAAACAGGGCGCGGAGGATACAACTTCTAATGCTGGAATTGGAGGGGAAGTTTCAAAACTAAATTGTGGCGGAGGGTCTATTTCATCTTCCATAATGTCTTTTCGTTCAATAAAAATCGAATTGACAGTATTGGATGTCGCCGTGAATCGACCTAAGACAAACTCTTTATCGTCAATTGTATTGAACACGTTTCCTATTACAGCGGCAGGTGGCGGCGCATCGAAATTTCCGTTATTATCGATAATATCCTGTAATCTGCGATAGTACTGGTAGGCATCAAAGGATAGTGATAACTGTTCTAAGGAAACGACAATATTTTCATTCGTATATAACGGGATTTTTGCAGCAGGATAATTACTAACAAACGTCCCATCCGTAAAATCATCGTTTAATATTTCAATAGACTCATTGTAGCGAATGGTCCAACAAGAAGTTTCACAACCATATGTGTAATACGCAACTCTTGGAATAACACCTGGAGGAAGTGGTGTATCCCCTGTACCTTGACATTCTCCATTTCTGAATATGGCATCATCACAAATTTGACATAAAATTAGTTTCTCATACGAGCGAAATCGCCAGAAATAATAATTTTTAATTCCTGCAGGTTCATCAAAGCTCACAGCTATAGAATGTCCTGGAACGAATTTTCCCGAATCCTCCCTAAACGATAGCTCTTTATCATATGTCACAGCAAGCTCGGAAATAGGAACTGGGGCGATAACCGTTTCTGGAAAGGACTTATAGGTGCTACCGTCGGTCAAAGTGACGTTCAGTTCCCAAGTTTCACCAGTGTTGACAACAAAGTCATCTGGTGCGACATAGTTATCTGTCTGTTCTCGCAAAGTTACTGATTCACCCGAGTCGAGATTGTCAAAAGTGACTATGGCCCCTTCTTGAAATATGTTTCTGTATATGCCGAATTCATTACTGGTCCTCTGAATATTAATAAACGAAGAGCCAACGGTTGAACTTGCTTGACCTTCGATTATAGTCAAATCGTCAACAAATTGAAATTCGGGGGCGACGGGGTCTATGCAACTTAATTGCATAATACAGAGAAATAGACTCAGACGTATTAAATCAGAATTTTCTACACAAGTTTTTATCATTCCGTTTAAGCATTTCAAAATAATTATCATCTTGAATTTACTAAATTAATCTTAGCTTTAAGGGTATTGACAACAGGGACCTTAAACTAAAATCTTATTACTTATTTTGAGAGGTAAGATATTGTGTCACTTTTGAACCGATATATCCATGAATTTACTTGATGTTTAAATTTAAAACAACCTTAATGTAAGTTTAGAGAAATAGAAGATAAAGGAATATAGAAAAAAACGAATTTATTTGGTTACGGGACGTCTTCATGTTATTGGTAAGTGAATTCCCAAAGTTCGGTAAAAGGAACGTGGCTGTTGCAGAACAATAATTTGAAACTCAAAGTTCAAATAAAGGTGTTTTGCATTAAATGGACTAAGTTCAATAATACCCACCCTTTTCTAGACGTTGTCCTATTAATTTGAACTTATTTTGTGGTTTATTATACTCATCACATTGTCTT
>CAZMUV010000145.1:0-5285 GCA_964569345.1 uncultured Maribacter sp.
TTACTGGAAGTGAAGGTACTTTCCATGCAGAACAAATGATAGAATACGGAACCAATATCGTTGGTGGCGTAACTCCTGGTAAAGGTGGTCAAGAACATTTGGGAAAACCCGTTTTTAACACTGTATCCGAGGCCGTTGATAAGGTTGGTGCAGATACAACTATTATTTTTGTACCGCCAGCGTTTGCTGCCGATGCGATTATGGAAGCCGCTAATGCAGGCATTAAGGTAATTATTACGATTACAGAAGGTATTCCTATTGCAGATATGGTAACGGCTGCGAACTATATAAAAAATATGGATTGTAGGCTTATAGGTCCTAATTGTCCCGGAGTTATTACTCCTGGAGAAGCGAAAGTTGGAATTATGCCCGGTTTTGTTTTCAAGAAAGGAAATGTTGGCATTGTTTCCAAATCAGGAACATTAACCTATGAGGCAGCTGATCAAGTAGTACGCCAAGGCTTAGGAATAACCACGGCTATTGGTATCGGGGGAGATCCAATTATTGGAACTACCACCAAAGAAGCAGTTGAGTTGTTAATCAACGACCCAGAAACTGAGTGTGTTGTAATGATTGGTGAAATTGGCGGACAATTAGAAGCAGATGCCGCTCAATGGTATAAGGCAAGTGGTAGCAAAAAGCCAATTGTAGGTTTTATAGCTGGCGAAACTGCTCCCGCAGGAAGAACTATGGGACATGCAGGTGCTATCGTTGGAGGAAGTGATGATACTGCGCAGGCCAAAAAGCAAATTATGAAAGACTGTGGTATTCACGTAGTCGATTCTCCTGCAGAAATCGGACTTAAAGTAAAGGAAGTAATGGCTTAATTCACTTTTTGTGTTAAAGTTTTTATAGTAAATGAGAATACTAAATCCATCGGTCTTACTTTTAGGTCGATGGATTTTTGTTTTACCAATAACTAATTATAATAGTTGAAAATTAAAATAATAGGATAAGTTCTCTAACAATCCTAACCAATACACCAACTATCAAAAAGATTAAACAATGAAACTACTTGAAGGAAAAAATGTAATTATCACAGGTGCAAGCCGTGGCATAGGAATGGGTATCGCTAAAGTATTTGCAGACCACGGAGCTAATGTTGCTTTCACCTATAGCTCTAGTGAGGCACCTGCGTTGGCGTTAGAAAGAGAACTTACTGCTAAAGGAGTCAAGGCAAAAGCATATAAAAGTAATGCTGCAAATTTCAATGAAGCTGATGCGCTGGTCAACGAAGTGTTGAAGGATTTTGACGGTGTAATTGACGTACTAATTAATAATGCAGGAATTACTAAGGATAATCTTTTGATGCGTATGTCAGAGGCTGATTTTGATACCGTAATTGACATTAACCTTAAATCGGTTTTTAATATGACCAAAGCGGTTCAACGTACGCTATTAAAACAAAGACGAGGATCTATTATTAATATGAGCAGTGTTGTTGGCGTTAAAGGTAATGCCGGACAAACCAATTATGCCGCTTCAAAGGCAGGTATGATTGGATTTACTAAATCGGTTGCTTTAGAATTAGGGTCTAGGAATATTCGCTGCAATGCTATTGCACCTGGTTTTATAGAGACAGAAATGACAGATAAACTTGATGAGAAAACAGTTCAGGGCTGGAGAGATGGTATTCCATTGAAGAGAGGTGGTTCAGTTGATGACATAGCAAATGCCTGTTTGTTCTTTGCCTCAGACCTTTCTGCTTATGTTACCGGTCAAGTTCTTAATGTGGACGGTGGTATGTTAACATAAAAAGTAAACTAACAAATCAATAGAAACTATGATATATGTTACAACGGCGCATATTGCGGGTAAGGAAATAACAGAAACTTTAGGGATTGTACGGGGAAGTACGGTTAGGGCACGAAATATTGGTCGTGACTTTTTTGCAGGCCTAAAAAATATTATAGGTGGTGAGATTTCAGAATACACCAAACTATTGGCACAATCTAGGGAACAAGCCATTAAACGCATGTTGGACGATGCCGAACGTTTAGGTGCCCATGCGGTTGTAAATGTACGATTTACTACTTCTCAAGTAATGCAGGGCGCTGCCGAAATGTTAGCCTACGGTACAGCGGTTAAATTAAAATAGATAGATTATGGAATATATTCCCATGCTATTTATAATACTCATGTTTGGGGGTATTTTATCTATATTAATCTATTTTATTATAAAACGACTCGAGGATAGGAAAAAGGAAAACTTTGAGAAGCGAGAGAACTAGCGTATGCAATTAAATCAGGTATTTTTTATAGTTTTAGCTGCGATTTTGTCCGTTGTCGTGGTATATTTTCAATACTATTTTAGGGGCAAGCAAAAAGGGAAGCTCAGAATAGTACTTTCAGTTCTTAGATTTGTTGGTATTTTTGGTATTTTACTTTTGCTTATAAATCCAAAATTTTCTAAGGTAAGCTATACCTTGGAAAAGCCAAATCTTACGCTGCTTATAGACAATTCAACTTCCATTCAGGATAATGGAGAAAAGGTAAAAGATATGGTGTCGGCGCTTATAAATCATCCGAAGCTCTCGGATAGGTTTGATATAGCCTCTTATCAATTTGGTAAAATCTTACAGCCCTTGGATACTCTTTCTTTTGCAGATGTACAAACGAATATTCAAAAACCGCTTGCTACATTGGCTGATGTTTATGCCAGAAGAAAGATGGCTGTGGTTCTTATTTCTGATGGAAATCAAAATATTGGTCGTGATTATACCTTTTCAAATAAGGTGAGTTCTCCACCTATTTATACGATAACTGTCGGCGACACTACAGCATATGAAGATCTAAGTATTGGTCCCATAAACACAAACAAATACGCGTTCTTGAACAATAAATACCCTTTAGAGACCTTTGTGTCTTATCAGGGACAGGGCACAGTTAAGGCAAAAGTATCGGTTAAGGTAAACGGTACGTCTGTGTATTCAGAAACGATAGGTTTATCAAAGATTAAGAACTTAAAAAATATTAATACGCTTATTAACGCAAGCAAGGTTGGGATCAAAAGTATAACCATAGCGGTACAAGCACTACCTACAGAGCGCAATACGACTAACAATACACGTACAACATTTGTAGAGGTGATAGATGAAAAAACTACGGTTGCGGTAGTTTCAGACATTACTCACCCCGATTTAGGTGCTTTGAAGAAGAGTATTGAAAGCAATGAACAAAGACAGGTTGCCATATTAAAACCTTCGGCAGGTTTGGAGGCTTTTGAGCAAGCGGATCTTTTTATTCTATATCAACCCAATGCAGCATTCAGAAAAGTTTTTCAATTCTTGGAGCAGAAGCGACCCAATGTTCTTATCATTACTGGTGTGCACACAGATTTCAATTTTCTAAACGGTATACAAGAAGATTTTAAAATCGAAAGCGGTTTTCCTCAGCAAGAGGTTTTTGGGAATTTGAATAGTGGTTTTTCTAAGTATGATATTACCGATTTTAATGTAAGTGATTTTCCACCTTTGGAAAGCGATGCAGGTCCGGTAACCTTAAATCAAGCTAATGAAACACTTTTAGGTATAAGCATAAAAGGGCTTGATATGAAATCTCCTTTATTAACTGTCTATGGTGAAAATGCCAGAAAAAAGGCGCTTTTAACAGGAGAAGGCCTTTGGAAATGGAGGGTGCAGTCATTTAGGAATACTGGAGATTTTTCAAATATGGATTCCTTTTTAGGGAAATTGATTAGGTACTTATCTGATAATACCACAAAAAATCGTTTGAACGTTTCGTATAGTTATAATTACGAAGGAAGTAATACGGCGTTTATTTCCGCTACCTATTTTGATGAAACCTATGTGTTTGATTCAAATGCTCAAATAGATATTGCGGTAACGAACAAGGAAACAATGGCAGTAAAAAAGATGCCTATGGTTTTAAAAAATGCCTATTTTGAAGCAGATTTAACCAATTTAGCGCCTGGGGAATACGAATTTACCGTAGGGGTGAAAGATGAGAACTATAAAGAAAAAGGAACATTTACCATCTCCAATTTTGACTTAGAGAAACAATTTGTTTCCAGTAATTATAGAAAGATGCAGGAGCTCGCCCAAAACTCGGGAGGTATTCATTCTTTTTCTTCGAATTTTGAACAAATAATAACAGAATTAATTTCCTCTAAAGCCTTTGTTCCTACCCAGAAAAGCACTGAAAATAGTGTATCTTTGATTGATTTTAAAATACTCTTAGGGCTTATCGTTATGGCTTTTTCACTTGAGTGGTTTATTAGAAAATATAACGGATTAATTTAAAAAGAACATAATGGACAAATTACCAAAAATAGCCTTACCGGCTATATTTATTTTTATCATTTTAGTTATTGGAATATCAAAATCAACTGTTACTATAGACTCAGGTCAGGCAGGGGTTTTATATAAAACTTTTGGAGGAGGTGTAGTAACAGATGAGCCTCCAATGGGCGAAGGGTTTCACTTAGTTGCGCCATGGAACAAGGTTTACATTTATGAAGTGCGTCAACAAGAAGTATTTGAAAAAATGCAGGTGTTATCTTCAAATGGTTTAGAGATTAAATTGGATGCTTCAGCTTGGTTTGAGCCGAAGCGTGAGTTTTTAGGAAAATTACACCAAGAAAAAGGTACCGAGTATATTCAACGTGTATTACTACCTACAATTCGGTCAGCAGCAAGAAGTGTTGTCGGTCGTTACACTCCGGAACAATTGTATTCAAGTAAAAGGGATGCGATACAGGCAGAGATTTATGAAGAAACAAAGAAAATTGTTGATGGCCAATACATTCAGTTAAATGAAATTTTAGTTCGTGATGTAACTTTACCAGGAACTATCAAAGAAGCGATAGAGCGTAAATTGAAGCAAGAGCAGGAGTCCTTAGAATATGAGTTTAGATTAGTTACCGCTAAAAAAGAAGCTGAAAAAGTAACAATTGAAGCGCAAGGTAAAGCAGATGCAAATAAAATTTTGAGCGCATCATTGACCGATAAGATTCTTCAGGATAAAGGTATCGATGCTACGTTAGAACTAGCAAAATCACCAAACGCTAAAGTAGTTATAGTAGGCAGTGGAGACTCTGGCTTACCATTGATTTTAGGAAACAACTAATAAACGTTTATATTTATTTTGTTTCATTTTAAACTTTTGTTTTGTGAAATCGAAAATACCGTTTACTTTTACATCGTAATGAAAAATAGAACTACACATCATCATTTCCACACACACGCTCAGGCGAGGTAGGAATGTATTGTAGTAGTACAACATATTTAAAAACCCGTTTGAGCAATCAAACGGGTTTTGTTTTT
>CAZMUV010000146.1:0-5271 GCA_964569345.1 uncultured Maribacter sp.
GCATAGACCTGGAAAATTCACTAAAGCCAAAGAAACCTTTTACGCTACGGATATTACTAGTGAATCTAAAAAACTTACAGAATTACCTAAAAGAGAAAAGCAATTTGCGGCACTTTTTGGAGAGCATGCAGCACGAATAAAACAGTTTATTAAAAAAGAGAAAATAGAAATAGATACAAAAGAAGACTTAATTAGGATTATGAAATTTTATCATCATTAATAGCGGACTAATCATATTTAACTTACCGACGATGCAATGTCATATATCGCTGATAAAGATATTTACAAACACGATTTTTACTATAATTTCTACCAATTTAATCAGTGTTCAACATAGGCCGAATCGAAAACGAATAATTATACTCTTTGGGATGAATCATATATTCATCATGTACGAAAGCTCCCCATGAATTATCACCGCCAACGCCCATTTGTAAATGGTCAATATTCCATTGCACTGTGTTTCCTATTTTGATATCTGCACCATGCTTTTTGGTAACGGGTACCAATCCAGAGGCAGAAATACCCGCATCTTCGCTATTAAAGTCGATTTCTTTCATAGCAAATGGCCAAGTACTAGAATTTAGTAACTCATTGCTTTTGAGTTCCAAGGTTACCATATCTGAAGAAAGCCGAAACCAGCGAATATCTGTCTTGTTTCCAGTTTCTTGCGGCCTCATATATCTATGAAATTGCTCCGCTACCTTTCCGCTATAGATACCTGCCTTAACGCCTGTTTTTCTGTCCCAATAACTTTCTATAGGGCCATTACCGTACCAGGAGATATCAGTATACGAATTGGGAAGTGTTAGATACATCCCTAATTTCGGAATGTTCGGCAGTTCTTTTTGATTCGGTTTAAAGTGATAATCAATATTTAATATTCCATTCGCTAAAATTTCATAATCAACTTTAACATCGGCCTCTGCATTGGGAAGTACATACCCAACACTGAACGAAACTCCTTCTTGGGTCTTGGCGGGTTTCCCTATTAATTTGGCGGAATAGCTATAGGAAGCATCCTGCCAAATTTTGGCCCATTTGTCCATTCCATTTCCTAAATCGTTATCGGTAAGCGGTCTCCAAAAATTAGGTCTAATAGGCTGATTGGTAATCTTTTCCCCTTCAAAGGTCCACGATATAAACTCACCTGTCTTACTGTTGATTCTAAGGTCTGTTTTATCATTTTGTATTTGAATATCCTGCCCAGAAGTAACTATTTGCAACCCTATTTTATGAGGACGAGCCGCGACATACCTTGTCCCTTCATTAAGAATGAACTGATCCCAGGACACTTCATAGCCCTTGGGGACTAAAGGTGTTTCATTTTTCTGGATTAGGCTAACTTCTAAAATATATTCCTCTTCAGGAATAAAAACATCAGGAACGTTATCAAATTGAATTTTCTGTGTTTGCTGCGCTGGAACATTCAGTTCAGTTTTGGACTGCTGATAGACTTCCCTTCCGTTATTCAAAATTTTCAAATGCACCTCTTTATCTGAAAAATCAGCGAAGAAATTTTTATTTTCAATTGCTATGATTCCATTTCCTAAATAGTTGAATTGAACAGGCTCATATACCTTTTTAACCTCAAAAAGATGGGGATTTGGCTTGCGGTAAGGATTCACCAAACCGTTATTCAAAAAATTTCCGTCCGTGGGCAAATCGGGATGAAAGTCATGTCCATAAGCAAAATAGGGCTTACCATTTTCATCTTTATATTCCAAGCTTTGATCTACCCAATCCCAAATAAAGCCACCTTGCAGATTGGGGTACGTTTCGATAATATCCCAATAATCCTGAAGATTTCCAACCGAATTTCCCATGGCATGGGCATATTCGATTATGATTGAAGGTTTGTCTGAATCTGATTTTCCATGTTCGATGAGGTACTCCGGTTTAGGATACATGGGACAATAGAGATCGGTATACCCTTCTTTCCCTGCAGGTTCATATTGTACGATTCTATTATCGTCCTGTTCTTTTAGCCATTTGTAAGTTGTCCTAAAAATTTCACCTTCACCAGCTTCGTTACCCAAAGACCAAGAATAGATTGAAGCATGGTTCCTATCCCGAAAGTACATTCGTTGCGTGCGCATCATGTGGGCGGGTAACCAACTCATCTCATTGCCAATTTGGGTCTTCTCGTCAATGGCTAACGGATGACTTTCAATATTGGCCTCATCGACCACGTAAAGCCCGTATTGGTCGCAAAGTTCCAGCCAATAAGGGTCGTTTGGGTAATGCGAACTTCGAACGGCATTTATATTATTCTGTTTCATTAGTTTAATGTCCTTTTCCATGGACACCCTAGAGACTACGTGGCCCGTTAACGGATCCGTTTCGTGCCGATCTACCCCTTTAATATAGATAGCTTTTCCATTGAAAAGCACTTGACTGTTTTTGATTTCAACTCGTTTGAAACCCGTGTTTCGGTTTATATACTGATTATTTTTTGGACTATCAGAATCCACCAATGAAATGGCAAGTCGGTATAAATTCGGTAGTTCTGCCGACCATTGATTTACGTTTTCAATAATGCTTTCTGATGTAAAATCGATACTCGAACCAGCTGGAATTTCAATAGTTCCGGTCGTTTTGTAAATTGATGCATCCCCATCCAGAAGCTCTAAATATATATTTCTCGATACAGCTTGTTCAGAATTATTTTGAATGAAAATGGTATTCTTAAATATTCCATTGGTATAAGTATCATCTAGATTAGAGTAAGCGTAGTAATCCGACACAAAGACATTGGGCTGGGCATAGAGGTAAACATCGCGTTCAATACCACTCATACGTAACATGTCTTGACTTTCTAAATAACTAGCATCGCTCCAACGGAATAATTGCAGAGCTATTAGATTCTTTCCTTTGGATAGGTACTCCGTAATATTGAACTCTGCGGGAGTTTTGCTGCCCTGTGAATAACCCACATAACTACCATTGATATAGACGTACATGGCCGATTTGGCTCCTGCAAAGTGGAGGATTACATCTTCGGACAAGAATTCTTCTTCAAGATTAATCTCTTTATGATACGTACCTACTGGATTGTAATCGTTTGGCGCATCAGGCCATTTGGTATTAAAGGGATAGCGTTCGTCCAAATAAATGGGATAGTCGTAGCCTTCAACTTCCCAATTGGCAGGAACAGGAATAGTATCCCAACCACTATGGTCAAAATCCATATTTTGAAATGTGGTGGGACGTTGTTTAGGGTCTTTTGTGAAATGAAACTTCCAATCCCCATTTAGACTTAAATACCGTTTTGAACTTTCCATATTAGAAATAGCTTCCGATTCGAACCCAAAAAAAGTAGCCCTTGGCGGTAGTTTATTTTCTTCGAATATTTGATGATTGAAGTGATTGACCTGCTTGGGCACTCCAGGTAAATATTCTTGTTTACAGCTGATAACTAAAGCTGATAGAAAGATAAGTAAGCGCTGTTTATTGTTCATCCTAGTTTCAATAGATTCAATTTCTTTTTATAAAATTATCATTGAGAATTTTCCTTAACTAAAATAATTACTCTGTTGCATTTGCCTTACTAATTATGGGGGGCATTGCGGATTTTGGTTTTTTGATATTGAAAAGTTTCTCCTTTGATATGACACTTTTCTTTGTTCTGGCGCCTGTAAACATCTTATAGCCCTTAAAATAATTTTACACCCATGGGAATTTACTAAAATTTCGTCTGTTAAGGAGGGAATCTCAGTCCCAAATCCCTTCCAAATCGCTAAAAGCACTCAACGTATTGAGCGATTTTTCCTATTACGATTGTACTTAGATGGCATGCGTAGTCCTAATATTTCTAGGACTATTCGAGTCTATTTTAAATGAAATAGGAATTAAATTATTCTAAAACATCATAAATCGTCAACATAAATGGTAGCACTTTTATAAATTGAAGTGAATTATTGAATTTGCCCATGCCATTACTGTATCTTGTACTTATTCTCCTTCTGAAGATATGTATATCAAAAGACTTCAGTTCGTACAGCATTGGATAAGTGAATAAAAATAGATACAAACAAAATAGAACTATGGGGTATTTGAAAATGAGAACTATTTTTGCACTTACTATTTTAAGCGTATGTATATCCTGTGGACAAAAGGCAGAAAAAAAGGAAGTTGAAAAGGGTGTTGACAAACCTCAACAATGGCTCACTTTTAATGGTGAAAATCAAGAATCAAAGCATATCGTACTAGTCTCTGGTGATGAAGAATATCGTTCTGAGGAGGCACTTCCGCAATTAGCCAAAATACTCTCGAAGCACCATGGTTTTAAATGCACAGTTTTGTTCTCGCAAGACCCAGAAAAACCTGGAATCGTTAACGCGAATTATGTAAAAAATATTCCCGGGCTGGAAAGCTTGGAAAAGGCTGATATGATGGTAATTTTTACTCGATTTCGTGCACTACCAGATTCACAAATGCAGTATTTCGAAAACTATCTAAAGGCAGGGAAGCCTCTAATAGGTATCCGTACCGCTACCCATGCGTTTAATTTTGGGAAAGACGCTGATACCAATTTTGCCCATTACAGTAATGGTTATTCAGGAGATAAAACGGAGTGGACCGATGGTTTTGGCAGATTGATACTTGGAGACAAATGGCATACACATCATGGTCATCATAAAAATCAGAGTACGCGTGGTGTAATAGCAGAGAATGCAACATCCCATCCCGTTACTAACGGCATTGAAAGTGGAAGTATTTGGGGCCCAACAGATGTTTATGGCGTACGTTTTCCACTTCCCGGAGACAGCGAGCCTATTATTTTGGGACAAGTCATCAATAGAGAAGGAGCATTTGATGAAAACGATGTGTTCTTTGGGATGAAACCTACGGATAAAATACTGGCTACTGAAAACAGCGAAGGAGTAAAGGTAAATGATATTCTCATGCCAATTACATGGACCAAAAGCTATCAAATTCCCGGCGGAAAACAAGGAAAATCATTTACCTCAACTATTGGTGCAGCTTCAGATATGCTCAATGAGAACGTTCGCAGACTATTGGTAAACGGAGTTTTTTGGACGATGAATTTACCCGTACCCGAAGAAGCAAACGTAAAGCTAGTTGGAACATACAAGCCATCTGCCTTTGGCTTTAAGACCGATGAGTATTGGTTGAATAAAAATTTGAAAGTCATAGATTTACAGTGATATTAAAAGAAACCAAGCACCATTAGGTCCTTGAACTGACATGAGCAATAAATCCAACAGCAAAAACACTTACGCTACTTGGCCTTTAGGATTAAACCTG
>CAZMUV010000147.1:0-5111 GCA_964569345.1 uncultured Maribacter sp.
TATTAAACAAGACTGTTAATCCTTCCCATTAATTTGAAAGACATCCCTAGTTTTAATAAGTTTATAATTAAATTTAATTATAAAGAATTTTTACACCGTTTGAAGCTTATGGATATTGGAAATTATGATGATGCCGCACGAAAGTTTTATAAAACACTTAAAATAACCCAGCTTCCTGTCTCTTCTTGGGATTTTTATGCACTTAACTTTGATACCCTGTGTGATACTGCGAATGACATAACATCACTTTCTAAAATTGCAAAAGAAAATGCATGGGTATTTGATTCTAATATATTTGAAGAAGAGTTACAGGAAAAAGAACATGTAATTGTGGTTACGGATGCAAAGCTCAATATTGTTTACGCTACAAATAATATTTGGAAAATGAATGGTTATAGACCAGAACAGCTAATTGGCAACAAACCAAATATGTTCCAAGGTAAAGAAACTTGCAAAAAATCTTTAGAAATCATCTCAACAGCCATCAAAGCAGAAAGGTCCTTTGAAACCATAGTGACAAATTACAGGCAAGATGGTACAACATACAACTGCTGGATTCATGGCCAACCGATATTCGATAAAACAGGTAAGGTTATTAATTTTATAGCCTTTGAACGCGAAGTGGCTTAAAATACTTTTAAATAAAACAGAAAAACCCGCTTAAAGCGGGTTTTTCTGTTTTACATTATTTCTAACTTTAGAAATTACAACTTTCTATTTCGGTGACGCGTAAGGTATTTACCATACCCTTGTCTTTCATGGGCATAGCAGCTAAACTAACGAGCATATCACCAACTTCCAAAAATCCTTTTTTACAGGCCAATTTATTTACATCATCAATAGTTTCATCGGTAGAAACATACTTGTCATAATAGAATGCCTTAACGCCCCATAATAAATTCAATTGCGTAAGTATTCGTTTGTTGGAGGTAAAAACCAATATATGTGCACTTGGTCGCCAAGCAGATATCTGAAAGGCTGTATAACCACTATTGGTCAACGTAGAGATAGCTTTCGCTTTTATCTCGTTTGCCATTAAGGCTGCATGATAACAAACAGATTTTGTAATAAAACGTTTGGTTCTAATATGCGGTGGTTCGTGCGGAACTTTTATCAAATCACTACCCTCTACGCTTTTTAAAATACTTGTCATTTTTTCGATAACCTCCACTGGATAATTACCTACAGACGTTTCTCCGGAAAGCATTACTGCATCGGCACCGTCCATTACTGAGTTAGCCACATCATTTACTTCTGCCCTTGTTGGCGTAAGGCTTGTAATCATAGTCTCCATCATTTGGGTAGCGATGATTACTGGTATTCTTGCCTTTTTGGCTCGCAACACAAGTTGCTTTTGAATCAATGGGACTTCATGTGCGGGAACCTCAACACCCAAATCTCCACGTGCAACCATTAAACCATCACAATAAGCAACGATTTTATCTATGTTTTCAACTGCTTCTGGTTTTTCAATTTTTGCTATAATCGGAATTTTATGCTTAGAATGTTTGCTAATTATATTTTGCAAGTCGATAAGGTCTTGACTAAATCGCACAAAGGAAAGCGCAATCCAATCTACCTCAAGCGAGACAGCGAATTCCGCATCTTTAATATCTTTTTCTGTAAGTGCAGGCAGTGATATATTGGTATTGGGAAGGTTTACGCCTTTCTTGGATTTTAAAGGGCCCCCTTGTATCACTTTTGCCTTAACCTCGGTCTCACCATTGGTAGCAACGACCTCGAACATTAATTTTCCATCATCCAAAAGAATACGTTCCCCAGGCTTAACATCCCTAGGAAACTCCTTGTAGTTCATATAAACGCGCTCCGCAGTGCCCTCAAAAGGCTTGCCGGTGACAAAAGTAATCTCATCTCCTGGGCTTACTACAACTTCGCCGGCCATAACGCCTACACGTAACTTAGGTCCCTGTAAATCTCCAAGTATAGAGGTGTTCATTTCCAATTCTTCGTTCAACTCACGAATCATTACAACGCGTTCCTTTACGTCTTCATAGTCTGCATGTGAAAAGTTGATTCTGAAGACATCCACTCCAGCTAACATCATGCTTCTAAGCACCTCTTTTTTACTTGTGGCCGGCCCTAAGGTGGCTACTATTTTTGTTTTTTTATTAGTTGGCATACTTAAAATATTAAGTTTTTCTTTGATTTTAATTTATCCGTTTCTACCGCATATGCCGTAATTACCTTAGGCATTTTCGTTAGAATTTTCACTATTATATCACTTTCCAGACCTTCTTCTTCCTCTATTTTTAGAAAATAATCTACCTCCTTATATTCTGGTATCAAGCGAGGTCTATTATAGGTTGTTTCGTTCTGAAACAAGTCATTATTTACCAGTACCTCTTGTTTTGTACTCTGGTTTGTAATTAGAACCCAATATCTGTCATGGAATTGGTCTACCCAATCAAACCAGGGAAAAGAACTATTTTTCGAAAGGTCAAAATCTTTCTTGGACCTTTTAAACTTTGCTTTAAGGGCTTGGTTTAGATGATACACTATAGCATAATCCTCCAAGGAGCTATGGATTGCAATCAAAAGAAATGAATCATCGTAAAAATCTTCGCTTATTTTGTAGACTGCTGCCATAGTTAAAACAAGACGTAAATATAGAACTATTCACGAATAAAGCCTAAAAACGACAGCCTTAAAGAAGTGTTATAGAATACGAAAACGTTAGTATTTTGTTACAAAAGGGGTATTTACTTCTTCATCTTATCCTGAAGCGCAAAAAAAGCTCTTTTAGAAGCACGCTCTTCTGCCTTCTTCTTAGATGTTGCCCTTGCTTTTGCTACTACGTCACCGCCTATTGATAATTTAACTGCAAAATGTTTCAATGAATCGTTACCAGTATCCTCGTAAACATTGTATTTAAAAGTCTTTTTTTGTTTTTGGCACCATTCTATAACCAAACTTTTATAACTAATAACTCTGCCTTCTAACTGTTCTATATCAACATAAGGCTCAATGACTCTTTTTTTTATAAATTTCTCGCAGTATGGATAACCCCTATCCAAGTATATAGCTCCTACCAAAGCTTCAAATACATTCCCATGGATATTCTCACCAAAATGAGATTTTGGAATCCTACTTTCAACAAATTCAATCAATTTTAGGTCTTTCCCCAGTTCGTTTAGATGTTCTCTACTTACTACTTTGGAACGCATTTTTGTAAGATAGCCTTCGTCCCCGTTAGGCACTTCGCTATATAAGTGTTTGGAAATAATGGTACCCAACATAGAATCTCCTAAAAACTCCAAGCGCTCATAATTCATAGGGATACCCTCCTCATCCCTTTTGTTCATAGACCGGTGAAGAAAAGCCTTTTTGTAATATTTTAAGTTTTTAGGCTTAAAGCTAAGTATCCGTGAAATGCCTAAAAAAAAATCCCCATCCTCTTTGGGATGGGAATTGAATATATTTTTAGGGAATTCCATCACCTGTTTTACTTTAGTTTCTTGAAGACGACACAAGCATTATGCCCTCCGAAACCAAAGGTATTACTCATGGCAACGTTAATCTCTCTTTTTTGTGCCTTGTTCAAGGTTAAATTTAGACTAGGATCAATATTTTCATCTACGGTGGTGTGATTAATGGTAGGTGGTACAATACCGTGTTCCATAGACAGTATAGAAGCAATGGCCTCAATGGCTCCAGCCGCTCCTAATAAATGTCCTGTCATGGATTTTGTAGAATTTATATTTATGTTCTTGGCGTGTTCGCCAAAAACTTCTGAAATAGCCTTCAGCTCTGCTACATCTCCTAAAAGGGTAGACGTACCATGTGTATTGATGGCATCGACATCTTCTATTTCCATTCCAGCATCACGCAAACAATTCTGCATTACCCTAACCACGCCGATCCCGTCTGGATGTGGCGCTGTCATATGATACGCATCACTTGAAAGTCCACCGCCAGCAACCTCAGCATATATTTTTGCTCCCCTTGCCTTCGCGTGTTCGTATTCCTCCAGTATTAAAGCTCCTGCGCCTTCGCCAAGTACAAATCCGTCTCTAGTAGCATCAAAAGGTCTTGAAGCCGTTTCTGGACTGTCGTTTCTAGTTGATAAAGCATGCATAGCTCCGAAACCACCCATACCTGCAATAGTCACTGCTGCTTCGCTACCACCGGTAACAATAACGTCGCAATGTCCTAAGCGTATGTAGTTAAGTGCATCTATCATAGCATTTGCTGCAGATGCGCAGGCAGATACCGTAGTATAGTTAGGCCCCATAAAACCATGTTTTATAGAAATATTACCCGGAGCGATATCCGCTATCATTTTAGGAATGAAGAACGGATTAAAACGAGGTGTACCATCACCAGCTGCAAAGTTCAACACCTCGTTCTGAAATGTTTCCAGTCCGCCGATACCCGCACCCCAAATAACCCCAACACGAAATTTATCGATTTTATCCAAATCCAATTTGGAATCTAGGATGGCCTCATCTGAAGAAATAAGAGCGTATTGCGCAAACTTATCTAGCTTGCGACCTTCCTTTCTTTCAAAATGGTCCTCTATATTATAGTTTTTGAGTTCACAGGCAAATTTTACCTTGAATTTTTCCGCATCATAGTGTGTAATAGGGGCAGAGCCACTTTTACCGTTCACAAGACCGTTCCAATACTCCTCAATATTATTACCAATTGGGGTAAGTGCCCCTAATCCGGTAACCACAACTCGCTTTAATTGCATTGAACTTTGTTTTAGTTTAACCTATAAACCAATGTAAATTAAAAAAAATTATCCATGCGGAGCATTTACCACATGGATAATTTAAAATTCTATCTAAGAGAAATCATAAATTACTTCGCTTCTTCTATATAGCTAATTGCTTGGCCAACTGTCGCGATGTTCTCAGCTTGATCATCTGGGATTTGAATATCAAATTCCTTTTCGAATTCCATGATTAACTCAACAGTATCCAAAGAATCTGCCCCTAAATCGTTAGTAAAGCTAGCTTCCGTTACTACTTCGTTTTCATCAACTCCTAACTTATCAACGATGATAGCTTTAACTCTTGATGCAATGTCTGACATAATAATATTGGTTTTAAAAATTTAAATTGATGGCAAAAATAAAAAACTTTGGT
>CAZMUV010000148.1:0-4920 GCA_964569345.1 uncultured Maribacter sp.
CTTACGATTTTGATGAACAAGTACTCTTCGCATCCATGGGGAATAACAATTGGGACGAATCATATTTAATAGGAGCAGATCTTATTCAAGTCAAGGTCAAGGAATTTATACCTAACCCAAAACAGATTTTAGGCGAAAGCATTGATGGAAAGCCAACCTTACAAATTGTTGTGGCAGGTGCCAATGGTAGAGAAGAATATTTCATAAATCAAGGGCAGACCAAACGTATTCGCAATCTTATTTACAATTTTAAGGATACACAATTACCTGACGCGATTAATATCAGCTATAGAAATGATTCTCTACTATTTGCATCTACTAAAACTCTAACCCAAATGGTAATGGCTACTCAGAAGAAAGATACCATTTATCCGTCCTCCAGCTATAGTCCTTTACTTTTACGGTCTTTATACTCTGATGGGGCGAGCAATGTCGTTTTTTCTAATTTCAATAAAAGCGGTAAAGTCCGAATTGAATCAGAAGATTTAAAGGTGAAAAATGAAAGTTTAACCGCGTTGGTTTTGGATGTATCCGTGAATGGAAATAATCAGGAAGCTATTGTATATGGCAGTAGGGGAGTGCCAGGCAGACTTGAAGTTTTGAATTTTGACGATTTGAATTTGTATATTTCTTATGGTGCTAAAGAAATCAAAGTCCCTTTTCGTGTTCAATTGAACGAGTTTATTATGGATAAGTATCCAGGAACCAATAGCGCCTCCTCGTATGCAAGTGAAGTCACTTTGATAGACGACAAGAATGATGTGAATTTAGATTACCGCATCTTCATGAATAACATTTTAGATTATGATGGGTATCGTTTTTTCCAATCTTCCTTTGACAAGGATGAAAAAGGAACCTATCTAAGTGTAAATAGTGATTTTTGGGGTACTTGGGTTTCTTACCTCGGATATGCCCTATTAACCCTTGGAATGATTTGGACTTTTTTTAGCAAAAAGACACATTTTTACAAGGTGACTCAAAAGATTAAAAAGATGCGAGCAAAGAGCGGAACTTTCATATTTGCTTTATTCGTTTCATCCTTATCATTTGCACAAGAAACTAACAACGAAGCATTTATTCAACACACTGTGAATCTAGAACATGCTGACGCGTTCAGCGAACTAGTCGTTCAAGATTTTAAGGGAAGGATGAAACCCATGCACACACTATCGCGAGAAATTATGCGAAAGCTCGCACGAAAAGAAAGTATGTATGGTCTGAACGCAGACCAAATTCTTTTGAGTCTTTTTGCAAACAAACAGGAATGGTATGCCGCCCCAATTATAAAACTAGGAAAGCATAAAGACATTCAAAAGAAGTTAAGTGTAGGCGGTGATTATGCAGCGTATAAAGATTTTTTCGCGCCCAATGGAGCATACAAACTTCGAGAGGAAGTACGGCGGGTATATGGTCTTGAACCTATTGATAGGGGCGTATACGAGAAGGAGCTATTAAAAATAGACGAAAAGCTCAATATTCTCAGTATGGCCTTTTCAGGAACACTTTTGAAAATTGTTCCTAATCCCGAAGACCCAAATAATACTTGGGTTTCAAATGCTGCTCATAATCACAGCGCAAACGACGGTCATAACCACGAAGAAAGTGTAGCGGATAAGTTTTTTAGTGCGTATTCCTCTGCTTTAAAGGAAGCTGGAACCAGCAAAAATTATACGCAAGCCAATAGTTTGTTGGAAGAATTAAGGACCTATCAAAATTCCAATGGAGGTGAAATAATACCCTCCTCGGCAAAGATTAATGCGGAGATACTTCTAAATAAGATGAATGTCTTTACACGCTTGGCGGGTTTTTATATCCTACTAGGTTTGGCATTGTTGTTCTTTTTGTTTCTGTCAGTATTTAAGCCGAACATTAATTTGAAAAAAGTGTATCTGATTTTATTCTCATTGATTGTTTTTGGTTTTGTACTTCATACTATCGGATTAGGACTTCGATGGTATGTGTCAGGAAGGGCACCTTGGAGTAACGGTTATGAATCAATGATTTATATTGCATGGACATCGACCTTAGCAGGGGTTTTGTTCACCAGAAAATCCTTTGGTGGTTTGGCCGCTACAATGGTTTTGGCAGCAACAATACTTTTTGTAGCTACGCTTAGTTTTCTTGACCCAGAGATAACACCTTTGGTTCCTGTATTAAAATCCTATTGGCTGACCATTCACGTTTCTCTGGAAGCAGGTAGTTATGGTTTTTTGATGCTGGGGGCCATTATCGGGTTAATCAATCTGATTCTTATGATTTTCCTGAGGGAGTCAAATAAAACCCGAGTAAAAAGAATCGTTCAAGAAATGTCTTATATCAGTGAACTCACCTTAATCGGAGGACTATTTATGGTTAGCGTTGGCACCTATTTGGGTGGTGTTTGGGCAAATGAGTCTTGGGGAAGGTATTGGGGATGGGATGCAAAAGAAACTTGGGCTTTGGTTACTATTTTGGTTTACGCTTTTATATTGCATATGCGTCTGATACCAAAACTTAAGGGATTGTTTGCATATAACTTAGCAACTATTTTCGGGCTGGCTTCTGTACTCATGACCTATTACGGCGTAAATTATTATTTATCGGGCTTACATTCTTACGCTACTGGCGACCCCGTACCCGTTCCAAATTGGGTATATATAGTTGTCATTTGTATAATCGTAATAAGCAGCTTAGCATATTTTAAAAAGCGGAAATTCCCAATTATATCCTAAGGAAAGATTGACTATTTAACCAGCGTACCATTTTCTATAATTAAGTCGTATTTGTAACCAGCACCAAAATCTCTATGGAGACTTACGACGCCGCGTATGGTTATATCAGAACCCTCTGGAACAAAAGTGTTTGAGGTAACCACCAAATCAAAATTGTTCTTACTACCATCTTGAATATGCAGCCAATTACGTTCCATAATATTTGGATTTACCTTTACGCATTTGCCACTAAGCTGAATAGTGTGACCTTCGTACTTTTTGGGGTCTTTGAGTAATTCAGAAATTTTGATTGTTCCTTTGTGTTCAATTTCTTTATCAGTATGCGTTGGAATATCCTCCTTAGTAGTATTATTTTTGATGTTTGGCGTTGGTGTATTTGGTAAATTTTGGGCAACCCCGTGTTTTGAATGGTCTTGAGATACCAAATTGGAAACCAAATAAATAGTGTCGAACACGCGATTGTATTCTTTACTTTCAAAATTGGTTTTCAATAAAGGCCTTCTATAAAAATAAACCGCTCCTTTATGGGCTTCTTGCTTTCTAGTAGCAATCCAAAATCGCCTATTTCCGTCCTCTTTAACATTTAGGTATACATAACGATTTGCTTGCAAGACTTCTTGAACCACCACCTTATGCAAATCTTCATTAAACGAAGTATCAGAACTGGTAGTTACTTGTGTTGCTGGATTGGGTATAAAAATACCACTCCCTTTTTCTATACTTTCGTCTGTTTCGGAAGATGGCTGTATAACCTTCGGGCTGTTGTTACACCCTGTTAACGATAAAGAACTTATCATTAAAAAAATAAATATTCTCATATTTTTACGTCTTTAAAAGCGTTGCACAATTCTTGAATATATTCTATAGCTGTTTTCTATATTAGAGGTAGCGAGTTCTCCTGTTAGACCAAATCTTAAGTTTCTAGTAAAATTATAAGATAGATTGGTGCCCACATACTGTTGATTCAGAGGATTTAAACTATTTACATAGTCATAGTGTACAAATCTATAATAAAAATCTGCGTTGAGACTCCCCTCAAAATAGCTGTTTGAATGCCGTATACTGGCAATATTACTTTTTAGATAGTTAGACTCGTTCTTGTTATAAGATAGTGATAGCCTGCCATTAATAATGGGTAGTTTTGAGAAGGTTACATAGCCATAGATATTATCTGATCTGTTCTCACTATTGTTTTGAAAGCGTTTGCTGTAACTAGCGCCGGCAAGTATATTCTTTAAAGGTCTTCCGTTTATTCTAATTCTGGCACCTTGTCGTGCGATATCGTCATCTAAAAAACGTTCAATTTCCATTTGATACGTTTCATAATACAGGATTCTTTTTCTCGAATCGTAGGAGGCCATCATATTGAATTTTCTACTAAATCTATATCTAGCCGAAACATATAAATTCGTCAACCTTATTTCATTACTAACTTCTTCATTCAATTTACTGAACAAATCTAATTCAAGAGAAGAAAACAAGTTTAGGTTTTTGGCAATAGTACTCGTATGCTGAAAATAGGCATAGCGCCGGTCTATTTCCCCGCTATTTTGCTGTTCAATAAATCCAAGGGTGGTTTGGGAATAAAATTTCATACCTTCAGTTATTGTTCCTATATAACCGCCATATTGAAGTAGATTGGCATTAAAGCCGTAATTGAAAATATCTGGCCGAAATCCGGCAATGGCACCGATGTATTTTTTTCCGAAGTACTTTTCCACTTGTAAACCATCAATAGCACCTAAAGAAGAAATTTTAGGATTAATGTTTCTTCCTAAAGTAACATTTAACGTAGGAGTGGCATCATAATGAACGGCAAAATTATAAATCCTTAAAATATCATTATTCTGAATAGACCTACGATCACTTTGATCAAAAATATGTCGATAATTGAGATAGGTGTTAAAAGAAAATTTCGAGTTCTTGATATGTTGGGCATTAATTGAAAGACGACCCATTAAGCGATGTCTATCATCTCTTTGGTCTGCAATAGTGCTATAGGTTGTTGCAGATACATTTCCTCGAATTTTTTCGGTATAGAGTGGTTCTTTTTCTAAATCAGTGACGAGTGGTACGATTTGCTTTACGGGTACTTCATCCATTTTTTCTATTTCCTTCGGACGTATTTCGTACAGCACATTATCTCTTTTTTGTATGGTGCATCCTTCCACTATTTCACAAACGCAGGAAGTAGTTGATTTACTCTTAA
>CAZMUV010000149.1:0-4852 GCA_964569345.1 uncultured Maribacter sp.
TTCATTCGGATTAGATTTTCCTCTGAAGGACAGTCCATTTTGGTAATTTCAAATAGTGTCTTTTTCACTCGGTTTGTTAGTTTTTAAGCATTACTTACAAGGTTTGGATATAAGCACTTGTACCTATATCCGTCTCTATTATAAAATATGGTAACACCTTACTATACTCCTATTTTAAAAATAATACGTTACTACTCTAATGGGCAGCAATTAACAAAAAGCATAGATTCTTGGTTGAAAAAATCCAAGTAATCAACCTTAGAACAGAAACTACTCCACCTCCTTTAAAAGTACTTCAATAGAACGCTCTAACTGCTCGTCACGACCTTTTGCGATGATTTCTGGTTGGTTTTTTACCAGAATATCTGGATTGGTCTCGTTATTCTCCATCCACTCCCCTGCCTTGTTCTTGGCACTTACCGGTACCACGCCCCAAACACCACCATTAGGTAAACGTTCCCAACCAGCAAAACTACAAGTTCCTGGAACGGGCATACCTACCGTTTTTCCTATTTTTAAATCCACATAACCGCTTGCAAAACAAGAACCATCACTATACATAGATTCGTTGAACATAGCCAAGGTGGGTTTTGTCCATCTGGACGTTGGCTCGCCGCCTACCTTCCTATCCTCAGTTTCATAGGACAAAAAGGGAACTCCTGTAAAGAACATAGCCAAATCTGCTACCAAATCACCACCACCATTAAACCGTGTATCAACAATCACCGCTTCTTTATCAATGAACTTACCCATCATACGATCGTATATGGTTCGGAAAGGACCATCGCTCATTCCCGGTATATGCACATAGCCCAATTTTCCCTTACTGGTCTTAGTAACTTCTTCCTCGTTCTGCTTAACCCAACGCTTGTACAACAATCTGCCCTCGTCACCTAGGCTAATAGGCTTTACCGTAATCTGCTTTCTTTTGCCATCGGCATCTAGAATATCCAAAAGCATAAATTCTCCTTTTTTTCGATTCAAGTGACTAGCGATATCTCTTGTTGGAACTATCGTTTCCCCATTTATTTTTTCGATAATCATACCGGGTTTTAAATTGAAACCCGACTTGTCTAATGGGCCTTCGTTAATAACTTCAGCGATTTTGATACCGTTTCCTTGATGCGCATAATCCATGAAAATTCCTAAAGAAGCTGTTTCATCTCCGTTTTTAATATCGTCGCTGTACCTTCCTCCAGCATGGGAAACATTAAGCTCGCCCAATAATTCAGATAACAGTTCTGCAAACTCATAAGAATTGCCAACATGTGGGAGGTATTTCTGATACTCGGTTCGCATCGCTTCCCAATCAATACCGTGAAAGTTGGAATGGTAAAATATTCCCTTTGTTCGCAACCAAACATGATCAAACATGTGTTGTCTTTCGGCTTCGGCATCCAATATCATTTCAGCCTTGAGCTTTACTGGTACGCTTTTTCCTTTCGTAGTATCGATTTTAGCAATTTTACCATCGGCCAACAAAAACAAGTTCTCCTGTTTCTTGTCCCAAGACAAGCTCCCTGATTTGGCACCTAGGGCTACGAGCATTTTGGTGCTTTTGGTCCGTATCTCCGTTTCCCATAAATTTAAGTCTTCCTCAAAACGGGTCAAATAATATAGTTTTTCTCCATCTTTAGATAAGACCGCATCCGATAGTTTAGAAGAGTGAATGGTGAGTCGGGCTTTACGCTCCCGCACATTTTCAAGATTAAAATTTAAAGGTTCCACTTTTTTCTCTTTCTCCTCTGCTTCTTTCTTCTTTTTCTTTTTATCCTCCTTTTCATCAGACTTCTCATCCTCCTTCTTATCGCCTTCCTCGATTAACTTCATTAAATCATACTCCTCTTTGGACATATTGAATTTGTCCCAACCATCTTGCGTTAGAAACATACTGTATACATCATACTCGGTTCTCCCGCTAGTGGCATAGCTTTTTAATCCCTCACGATTGGCGAACCATATCAACTGCTTTCCATCGTTTACCCATTTGGGTGAAATGTCTGCATAGCCGCTTTCGGTGAGGTTCAAACGTGTTTTTCCATCGGCGGAAATCAATAGAATTTCGTTATTGCTAAGGCTTACACCCCAGTCTACCAACAACCATTTACTGTCCGGACTCCATTGATAGTTTTTATCTCCATCAGAAAAATGAAACAATTCATTGGGTGTCAATAAAGTTGTTTCACTATTTGTTTTTAAATTTCTGACTTTTAAGGTTCTACGCCCTTCTATATAGGCCATAGATTCTCCATCTGGTGAAAACTCCGGCAGGTAGACATCTGTATTTTTTGCCAGTAGGGTATCCTCTTTAATAAGTGTAGCTGCAAAGAAATAAGGCTCTTCCGTTCTGGTTTTGGACGACTTATAAATTGCCCATTTTCCCCCACGCTCACTTGCATAGGCGACCGACTTGCCATCTGGCATAAATTTCACGAATCGCTCCTGCTCTGGAGTATTGGTAAGGCGTTTTGTAAGCGAACCATCCACAGACGTGACGAAAACCTCACCACGACTTATGAATGCAATCTCCTTACCATTAGGGGCAATATCCATCTCACGTACCCCACCGTTAATAGAAACATATTCCACGGTGTTTTCAGTGTTTTGCGTGCGTATAGTAATGTCCACTTTTTGTGGTTCGCTTCCTTCCTTGTAGGTATACAATTCGCCATCATAGCTAAAGGCCATAGTACCGTTACCAATACTCAGAAAACGAATGGGATGCGTTTTGAATGTGGTCAGTTGCTCCGTTTGAGAAGGCGTATCCAAATTCAGTTTATGAATATTAAAAGACCCGCTGGATTCACTCAGGTAAAAAATACTTTTCTCATTAGTAGCGTATACCGGATTTCTATCCTCTCCTTTAAAGGTAGTAAGCATGGTATGCTCCCCTGTTTCTGTATTGTATTTCCAGACATCCCTAGTAATAGCTGAAACATGGTGCTTTCTAAACGTATCCTCATACCCTTTTTTATCATGATACAGCATTTCGGACCCACTCTTACTTAGCTGCACATCTTCTGCAGGAACGGTAAGAATTTGGTCCACCTTACCCCCGGTTACGAGAACGCTATACAATTCTGGTTGCCTACTGTTAGGATACTGTCTATGCGTAACGGCATCTTGTCTTGCCGCCCCAAATAAAACCCCTGTATTATCTACGGAAAAAGAATAGGGCATTTCATCTGTACTATGAAAGGTCAATCGCTTCGCTGTTCCACCTTTCGCATCCATAGTGAAAACATCAAAATTTCCGAATCGATTTGAGGCGAAAGCCAGCGACTTTCCGTCGGTACTCCAAACTACACCATAATCATGGGCTGTATGAAAGGTAAGCTGCTGCGCTACACCTCCATCGGCTGGGACACTATAAATATCCCCTTTATACGTAAAGGCAATAGTGGCACCATCTGGCGATATGGCGGGATATCTAGCCCATTGCGGTTGCTCTTGGGCACTTAATAGGGCTACAAATAAAAAGGAAAACGTGGTAAGTAAATAATTTTTCATTTCTCGTTTTGGTGGATAAATTAAAAGGTAGGGAAGATAGGGAATTGGTTGAATAGTTCAAAGGTAAAAACAAGTTCAACTCAAACTCAAATATATATGCAAACCTTGCTGCCGTTGGCGTGATTTAAGTATTAAAGCATAAAAATTTCTGCTCTCTTGAGGGGACTAAAGGAAGGGTATAATGACGAGGAAATTAAAACAGACCCATCAAGCCTTTTACGTAAAAACTAAATGTATTAAAAGGAAGAACTATCTTTAAGTCTCTTTAATAAAGTAGCATGTGAATACCCAAAAAGAAAAAGACTACTGGACAGAACGATATGTAAACCAAAACACAGGTTGGGATATTGGGTATCCTTCTACCCCTTTAAAGACCTATATAGACCAATTAACGAACAAGTCCATAAAAATTTTACTTCCTGGAGCGGGCAACGCCTATGAGGCACAATACCTATGGGAACAGGGTTTTAAAAATGTTGTTGTTATTGATATTTCCGAAGTCCCTTTAAAAGACTTTAAAAAACGAAATCCCAATTTCCCTGAAGATCAATTACTGCATGGGAATTTCTTTGAGCATAAAGAATCGTATGACCTGATCATAGAACAGACCTTTTTTTGCTCTTTTGTTCCGACTGATGAAAATCGTTCTGAGTATGCAAAACATATGGCATCACTACTAAAACCAACGGGTAAATTAGTGGGTCTATGGTTCAATTTTCCACTTACAGGCGATATGGAAAAACGGCCATTTGGCGGAGATAAAGTACTCTACCTTACCTATTTAAACACATATTTTAAAACAGTAGTTTTCGAACCCTGCTATAACTCCATTAAGCCAAGGGAAGGAAAAGAATTATTCGGAATATTTGAAAAGAACCACTAGACTATTAAGGCTTTTACTCGTCTAAACGCTCAAATTGCCATTGTTGATTATCTCTTCCATGAAATGGCCATGTAATTACCGTGGTTCCTGCTGCAGTCCTTCGCCCAAAAACATCAGCATATTTATTATCTGAAAGGTTTCTAATATAGAAATAACCGTCTTCTGCACCGGGTTCTATGGCCCATTGCTGACTAGTTTCTCCTTCATAGTCCCCCTGTTGAACATTATTATAACGAGACCCCGGAGCTATTTGAAATACCTTATTGGAATAGGTAGATCTAATAACATAAGCACCTGAGTCAAGAATTTCTAAATTCCATTGCTCATTTTCAGCTTCCCCAGCGGTACTCTGTTGCACTATATCAATTGCGTTTTCCGTAGATAGACTATTCAGAGCCAAAGCACGACCACTATGTCTTGCCCTAATACTATAATTACCTTCTGGTACAATTTTACTTT
>CAZMUV010000150.1:0-4822 GCA_964569345.1 uncultured Maribacter sp.
ATAAATATTACCTTGCTTATCAAAGTCTGAATATTGAGTTAGATTTCGAACTAAACGTCCGAGCGTATCCATTTTACTTCGATCATTATTTGCAATAATTTCATTGATATATTTAAATTCAGCCAAATAGCGATTGTTAAAATGAATTTGTTCTAATATTATATGGCTGTCGTCTGCAATTTGAGTTCTTGTGCTTTCATAATATTTGCTTTCAGCGTTCTTCTTTATCCTGTTATCATCCCAATTACTTACCTGAAAGGCCAAGCTAATACCAATCATAACCAATAGGATTTCACCAACGGCATATATCAGGTATCTTTTCAAGTTCCCCTCTTTAATAAGGGACTTTCGTATTTTTTGGAATAGTTTCATCTTTACTTTTTTAGGATTACACTAATTATTTATCAAATACGGGGGATGTATGGGTTTGTTCGCGCGTGACAGCCTGCCTCTTTGGCTTTACCTTCATGCCGAACACAACTCTTAAGATATTAAAATTTCTTATTATAAACCAATAGCAACCTATAATGGAAATCAATGATAATAGAGTTATTAAAATGGCCTGTGAGCCATAAGATATGTCCCATTGCAATACCACATAACCCACAAAGATTAGGGCAGGTTGATGCAATAGATAGAAGGGGTAAATGGCTTCATTCAACACTTTTCTGGAGCTATGATCTTTATTGAAATAGTTCTTGAAATAGCCTATGGCAGTCAAGCCGCAGGATAAGGAAATGACCATTTCGGTAATTCCTCGAGAATAATCTTGGATTATTGAAGATTCCCCAAAAATTGACGGCAAAGCAAAGAGCAGTATGGTAAACACTAGGGTTTGATATAAGTACAACCTTCGGTCCTTAGCAAGCGCATTAATTATTTTATCACTAGTGAACAACATGAACCCACTTACAAAGAATAATAAGTAATAGGTGAAGAATGCCCAGTCGTTATAAAGAGCATGTGTGCTGTTAGGAAAATATTGTCTCAAGATCAGTTGCGAGAGTATAATTATTGGTAATAACCAGTTTAATCCCATTTTTCTAGAAATGATTGCTATCAATCTTCCTCTAACCATATTGTAATGACCACTCTTGGTATAGTTTAAAACTGGGGCAATCAATAGTGATATGATGAACAGATAAAGAATAAACCACAGATGGTGCCATGAAATATTCCCCACGGGATAAGGTCCGCCATCGAACATATGCGGAATGTATTCTAAAAATGAACCGTAGTTCTCAATACGTTCTACATAGACCATTAAGGGCACCAAAGTGAAAAAGCCGAACGTAAAAGGAATGTATAGTCTTCTAAAACGTTCCTTCACATATTGCCAACTGGTTCTATGGCCAATGGCGTAAAAGGTACCCACTCCGGAAACTAAAAATAATAAGGGCATTCGCCATAAATGCAACCACCACATAATGGGGTCTAGAAATGCAAAAGATTCGGCACTATTCACATGCCATTGTTCCGGTCTAAAAATCATTCCGACGTGGAAGAAGAAGACACTTATAATAAGGCCGATTCGAAGCCAATCAATAAAATATTTTCGTCCGTTTTTTGATTTAATATGTGTGTCCATAACAGTGTTGTTTTTTGATTATGAAACTAAGCTATTGCAGGAGTAGTACTTCTAACGACTTCGCCTATAAGTACGGCGTTCGTTCTTATCGGGAAGCACAAAATAATACTGAATATCAGGTATTTATGAATCTCGGAAGGAAGAGGGTGTTTCTGAAGTAATCTTCTTAAAAGCGGAATTAAAGGCTGATTTTGAGTTGTAACCTACTCGTTCAGCGATTTCTTCAATGGTCAATTTTTTACCTAAATCGGTTTTTAAGATAGCCTTGGCTTCCTTAACTCTGTAGGTGGCCAAAAGTTCGAAAAACGACTGCCCTATTTTCTCATTGATGACCTGGGAAACATGATGTGGGGTTTCATGTATGGCCTTCGCCAACCCAGATAAAGAAGCGGTACTACTTATAAAATAGTTCTCATTTTCCATTTGAGAAACAATATTACTGAGAATGGTATTTTTTTCATCTTCGGCTAAAGAGGACTTTTTATACTTCAGGCTAGGAACTTCCAAAAACGTTGAAATTTCATCGAAATAGGTAGATTGGTTCATTATCTGAACAGCGGTCACGAATATCATAAAGGTGACGTAGAGATTGATAAAATGGTCTCCTACATCATTTTTAAAAATAAGTTTAACTAGTATGAAGATTACTATAACAATCAAAGTGTGATAGGAAATATTACGTACAGATTTGAGTGTTTTGTTGGTTGTAGTAAAAATGGATTCCCCCAAAAATTTGGCCTTCAGCAATAACTTTCTAGAACCCAGAATAATATAGATTGTAAAATAGATGCCTGTCAGTAGGTTTGTATAGTTGCGAATTCCCAAAGGGTCATCTGAAAAGGTCTGGTTTTCGTCTAATCGAGGATAATAAAGATCCATTACCTGAAGACTGTCGTTGTATTTGACGGTATCAGGTTGTAAAAAGTAGAACATGCAAATTCCCAGCCAAAACACGAAAGGAAGAAAATGCAACCAATATCTTTTTTTCCTATGGCCTTCAAGTTGTGAATCGATAAATAAATAGAGAAGTCCAGCCATTAGAAAATTCAATGGTTCGGCAAAATTAGACAACCACAAAAACTTAAAAATGTAACCTGTATAATTCAGCCATCCTTCAAACATCGCTAATGATAGGGACAAGATGAACAAACCCATAAAAAGGTTCGGTGTATTCTTCCGTAGCGATTTTTTGATAATAAAGTAGGAGATAAAAACTCCAAGAAAAACCCCTAGTAATATAACTATTGCTATAAAATCGATATGTATGGGTACGTCTTGCACGGATTAAAAGTAATGATAATTTAGAAACAGAGGTATAGGAGCGATATTCAAAAAATGGGATAGACTTGATGAAGTTCTATCCCATTTAAAGGCTAGTTAGCTGATAAAACAGTTATTGATGTTGCCGTCTTGATTCAGACCAACGGATTCTTCTACGGTCTTTTAACCTTGAAAAGAAAGCGAACCTTCTAGATTCTGTTGGCAATTGATTGATGAATGTTCTCATGACTATTGTTTTTTGATATTAATATTATTCTGACTTCCCATACTTAGTACGACATTACCGATTTTACGCCCTGTTTCAATATATCGGTGTGCCTCGGCGACTTGATCTAGTGCATAGTGTTTATCGATAACTGACTTCAATTGGCCAGTTTCCATAAGTTCTTTGATTTCTTGGAGGAAAGTTCGAATGGTTTCAATGGGAAGCGCTCCTGTAGCAGAAAACAGCGCTTTTTTACCGCCGATAATCCCCGTTTTCATCATCTTAAAAAGAAGAGGCAGACCAAGTACTGGCGAAATATAAGCTCCTTTTGTTGTCAATGAATTTTTACATTTTGAAAAAGAGCTTTTACCGATGGTGTCATAAATAACATCATAGGTCTCGCCATTTTTAGTAAAATCATCTTGGGTGTAATCAATTACGTTATCAGCTCCGAGTGATTTTACCAAATCCAAGTTTCGAGTACTGCAAACTGCTGTAGCTTCTGCCCCAAAATGATTGGCGAGTTGTATTGCTGCGGTACCTAAACTTCCAGAGGCACCATTAATCAAAATTCGTTGCCCGGGTTTGATCTTTGCCAGTTTCTTAAGAAAATTCAATGAAGTTATAGGTCCATCGCCGACAATGGCAGCTTCTTCATGTGTTATATTTTTAGGTTTTAGGGCGATTACGCCATTTTCTTTAATACAAACATATTCCGCATGGGTTCCGAAATGGAAAAGGGATTCACCAAAAACTGAATCTCCTATTTTAAATAAGTTTACATCTTTTCCGATGGTCTCTATTTTACCTGAAAAACCAGTTCCTGAAACGGCATGTTTGGGTTTCGTAAGACCCATAAAAAGTCTACCGATAAGCGGATGTCCCGTTCGCATCATGGTCTCTGCTGTTGTAATGGTTGCAGCATGAATCTTTATAAGAACTTCATTGTCTTTTGGAATCGGCTTTTCGATTTCCCGTAACTCTAGTACATCTGGCGATCCGTATTTTGTAGTTATGATTGCTTTCATCTTTTAGTTTTTTATATACCCCAAAAGTAGGAGTAAGATGAAAGCCAGTTGTTCTGGTTTGAGAATCAGAACCAATTAAAAAAGGGTTTAAAATTTTGATAAATAGATTATTATAAAATGCTATAAATTCTCTTTTACTCCTTTTCTCCAATAGTAAATCCCAAAGATAAGAGTCACGATTGTAAACATAATTCCATTTTCTCCTAGCCAATATTCTGTTCCTTCAATTTTTATTGTTAGAGGAGGCATTATTTTTTGAATATAGACATTACTTACTGCGTGGAAAATTACTGCTGGCCACAGGCTTTTAGCTTTAAAAGTGAAGTATGTCATAGTAAACGACATAAAAATACAAGTAGTCAAAAAGGCTGAAAATTCCAATATCGCATTATTACTATAGTAAACGAATAAGGGCCAATGCCAAGCTGCCCAAATGATTCCACTAAAAACTGAAACACCTGTAAAAGAAAGCACCTTTCTTAACTCATAAATGAAAAAACCTCTCCATCCAATTTCTTCTCCTAAAGTCGTTGCGGCGGCTCTAATAACTCCAACAGTTCCTAACAAGAAAATGGCTATTATTACAATAGGTATAGTATCTAAAGTTCCTATTCCCATCAAATTAAGTTCTTTAGCCCATTCCGTAATTACTTCTACGCTTGCTACATTTCCAAATCCAAAAATCCAGATGAGTATATAGGTAATTAAACCAGCTAAAGC
>CAZMUV010000151.1:0-4761 GCA_964569345.1 uncultured Maribacter sp.
GAGTTAGATATCAAAGAAATTGCTATAAATCAAATGGTATCAGAAAATTTTTATACGCAATTTGATATTGAAGCCGAAAAGATTTCTGTAGACGAACTCAACATTAAATTGCAAAGAAATATGAATATTCCTAGGCCTTCGGATCAAGTGAAACCAATGTTTCAAGGTATTATTGACGCAATTCCCACGGCAGTTCTTATAGACTCCATTCAAATTTCGAATTCCTCCGTAACCTATGCTGAACTTGGCGTACATAAAAGTGAAACGGGATCGCTTGAAATTCAAGAAATTAATGGAACTATCACTGGTGTTACTAACATGCCAGAACAACAAAAGAACCTTGGTCAACTAGACGCAAAAATTAATGCCCGTCTTTTAGGTAAGGCCGGAATTAATATTGCTTTAAGCATTCCATATCACAAAGAAACATTTTCAATGGCCTTGGATGTGGACGAAATGGATTTAACCAGCTTAAACCCGACCTTAAAGCCCTTGGCTGGCGTTGAAATGGTTTCTGGCCAAATGAACCGAATTCAATTTCATATGAATGCCGGTCTAGTCCAATCCCATAACAAATTGGTATTTGATTATAGCAATTTACATTTGGAAATGATTGCTGAAAATAGCAAACATAAAGACAAGAAAAAGGTGTTACTCTCCGCCATTGCTAATGGTGCTATTCGATCAAAGAATTTACCCAGCCAAAAAAAATACCTTGTCGCTGAATATCAATCCGAAAGAAATAGCTATCGCTCGCCAATTACCTATATGATTCAAGGATTAATTCATGGATTCACTAGAATTGTCCCTGGAAAAGTGGTGCAAAAAATCATTAGTATGGAAAACAAGAAAAAGAGAAAGAGAAAGAGAAAGAACTAAATAATATGTTTTTATTATTTTATTGGTGAATTCTTGAATAGAACAAACCATTCGCTTCTAAAATTGAGATTTGCTTGTGATCGGAACTAACTATGTGCAATTATCTATTAAAAGGAATACCTATACTAAGAAAAAATCGGACATCATTACTATCATTTATCCAAGAAGTATTAAATTCAATCGGGCCTAAAATAGATTTATATGCTAGTGTAACACCGGTCGATAGCAAGAGACTGGTTTCACCCCCTGCTTGCCAGCTCCCTTTTGGAGCCAAGATGTTGTTCGTATATTCCTCCACATCATCGAACCCTACGCTAGCTAGGTTAAATTCTGGCGTAATATAAAAATTATTGATTGGGTTGAGCTGTAGTCCCAAATTGAGCATCAAAAACTGACTCACCGCCAATTCATCTTCGTTAAGACCCTGAAAGGCAAAGCTACCTGCATTTTGAATCGGCAGATTACCCCCAATAAAGTACAATTCAGAATAACCAACTTCAAAAAAGGATACTTCATCACTTTGAAGCTTGGCGTCAAAAGTGACACCTGCAGCCGCTTTCAGAATACCAGTAACAGTACTTTTAAAAGGAACTCTCTTTTGATACCCGAACTGTAGTTTAGTAAATCCATTGGTTCTTCCAGAAATAGTCTCATTTGTATACGCTAGATTGATATCTTGTTGGATTGATTGGGTTAAAATCGTTGTCAACATACTACCTTCTGTGGGATAAAACACCTCGTTCATTGTGTTGAATACATAGCGGGCGTCAAGACTTGAACTTTTGGAATCATAGTTAACTAAGTCAAGAACATTATCGCTCACATCAGGGGAAATCGATGGTTTTATTTGAGTATCGCCATAATTAATACCAAAACCAATATAACTGTGCAATGAATTTATGTTTTTATTAATGCGCCCAGAAATCCCATAGCTATTCACTTTTAAATTTTCCGCCAACGATCCATCAATGAATAACTTTTGTTTTAATTTCATACCCTGCACCTCCGCATTCCACCACCACTGCCTTCTTTTACCAAAATTCTTTTGATATTGCAGCATTACTTTAGGTTGTTCCGCGATATCTATACTAAATAGAAGACGAGAAGCCGAACCAAGTACATTTCGTCCTGTATAATTTGCAACAAAACCAACACCACGATAGCTGTCATGATGCAAGGAAGCACCAAATCGATTGGCTGATTTTTCAAATCCTGTGAATAACAAAACTCTTTTATCGGCTATAAAGAATTCCTCTAATGTTATCTTTCTGAAGATATGCGTTCCTATGACCTTTTTTACTGCTTGGGTCAAACCTTCTCTGGTGTATATCTTATTGGTTTTAAGATTGGCCCTTTCTTTTACCAGTGCCAAGTTCGTTTCACTAATATCCTTAAAGACTATGGAATCAAAAACAATCTTATCTTCTAAGTAGGGCAAAGATCGCGGCCTTTGCTGGAATGGTTTTAAGATTTCTGCTATACGGGCAAGTTGCCCTACATTTTTGACCAAAGCTATTTTGCCCTCTTCATAGATTTCATTACTGTTCTTAAAATCCGCCGTGGCATAGGTTAAATTGGGTACATGGTCCACTAAAACGGTAGCCAATTTTCGATTTTCAGGGTAAATACCGTAGTTCACCATCATCGTTGTTTGGAAGACTACATTAGCGAAATTGTTAAGTTCTTCAATGGGTTTGCCGTAACCAGAAACATCACTACCTATAATAATATCGGCCCCCATGCTCTTGGCTATGTCCGTAGGAAAATTATTTAGTATACCACCATCCACCAATAAGGTATTCATGTATTTCGTAGGTTCGAAGGCACCAGGTATTGACATACTAGCACGCATAGCTAAACTCAGCGAACCTTTGCCTATAATTTCCTGCTTCGAGTTAACGATATCCGTTGCAATCGCTCTAAAAGGAATTGAAAGCTCGTCAAAATCAGTAATATTATTAACGGGAAACGTTAGGTTATTTAGCAGAGCCCTAAGATACTGATCGCTCAATAGATACGAATTTGTACTTAGGCTTCCTTTGACTAAATCAAATCCTAAAAGATACTTTTCGTCTTCACTTTTCTCTTCAACACCAACATTATTTAAGGATATTTTTCCACCGATCAATTTTTCCCATCTCAGCGTTTTCATCAAATTCGCAATACTATCTCCAGAATAGCCCATGGCATATAATCCTCCTACCACACTTCCCATACTGGTTCCAATAATCAAATCGGGAACAATATTTAAAGAATCCAGTGTTTGTAGTAAGGGAATATGTGCGTTTCCCTTAGCCCCACCCCCACTTAAAACAAGGGCAACTTTTGGTTTTGTTTCTTGTGCCGAAAGAGTCAGGGGTAGCAGTACTAAAAGCACAGCAACTATAATCTTCAGCACCCCTCTATCGAAAAAAAATCTAACCATTGAACCAAAATTTGGGTTATTCGAATTAAATCATTTTTTGACACTACAAGATACTTAAGCTACATTTTTGAAATCTAGTTTTAACCATCATTACTTTTCAATCTTTTGAGCATTTTTAAGCCAATGCTCCATAAAGATAGCGTTTATCATTTATAAGAAAACGGAAGAAATATTTTTTGGAATAATATAAGCACTATGTGACTATTGTCACATTTAATTGGAAATACCCGCCGTAAATTTACGAGGAAGTATGAGGCGTGTCTTGGAACATTATGGAATATCAGCAGGATACCGAAGTTTTGGTGCGTATTGCTAAAGCGTTGGGTGATTCTACACGTATTGGCATTTTAAAGTATCTGAGGAATCAATCCTGTTGCTTTATGGGGAATTTGGTCGAAGTGTTTCCTAGCATCTCAAAGAACTAAAGAATGCCGGATTGCTTCAAAGAGAATTGAACTCGCCCAAAATAAAATACTGTATCAATTAGGGAAACTGGAAGCTTGCCAAGGTTCTGTTTCAACTATTCTTTGATTGATATTCTTATATACTAATGCTATTGTCTATTGGCAATAAACAAACACTAAGGTTATGACCAGAGTAATTAAAATATTAGGAACCGGTTGCCCCAAATGTAAATCAATGACAGGGGTTGTTCAAGATGTAGTATCTGTACACAATATTGATGCTTCTATAGAAAAAGTGGAAGACATTATGAAAATAATGGAGTTCAATGTCATGTCAACACCGGCCTTGGTCATAGATGGCCAAATTACCATTAAAGGGAGAGTACCTTCAAAAGAGGAAGTTTTGGCCTTATTACAATAACAAATAAAAGCATGGACTATAGTATCATAGCAGAATCCAATGTTTGATTGGCTCGAACATAGTGCACATTGGTTGGTATATGACCTCTTTGGAATGCAGGTCGGCAATCATCTCGCCCAAGCACTTGATTTCTTTATTTATGATAGTATAAAGATTTTAATTCTCCTTTTTGTCGTTATCTTTTTTATGGGAATTGTCAACAGTTACTTTCCCATAGACAAGGTTAAAAATTACCTATCAAGGAATAAGTTATACGGATTGGAATACCTTATGGCAAGTCTTTTTGGTGTGGTAACGCCTTTCTGCTCTTGTTCGTCAGTCCCGCTGTTTATCGGTTTTGTAAGAGGCGGTATTCCTTTAGGCGTAACCTTTTCATTTTTGATTACTTCGCCTTTGGTTAATGAAGTTGCAATCGGACTTTTTGTGGGTTTATTCGGAATTAAAACGACCATTATCTATGTGGTCAGTGGTGTTTTGCTAGGTACTGTTTCTGGCGTAATCCTTCAAAAATTAAAACTAGAATCCTTTTTAACACCTTGGGTAAAAGAAGTCTTGGCAGATGCCCAAAGGGAACAGAATCGGTTTATTGAAGAAAAACAAACCTTTAAACAGCGCTTACCCATTATTTGGAA
>CAZMUV010000152.1:0-4613 GCA_964569345.1 uncultured Maribacter sp.
CTTTAGTTTTCTCATCTTCTTGATATAAAAACGGGACGACAGCTACCCATTCTACATTGGCTTTTATAAGACCGTTAATAGCCTCCGTATTATCTTCAGACCAACCAAAAACACTCATACCACGTTGTTTTTTATCGGTCTCATGTAAATCATTAACAACGCCTTTCGTGTTCATTACAGAACTATCCCATTGGTAATCGTTCCATTCATTGGAATTGGCGTAAATAAGTGTCTTAACTCCTATAAAAGCAATGAGTATGGGGAGTAGGAACCGATAACTAAACTGTTTCAAAAATATCGATTTTCCTTTGGTACGGTATACTACAATAAAGTGTTGTACGGCCAATAGGAGTAGGTAACAACCCATAACAATAACATGAAATCCGATGAGAAAGTTACGGTTCGTGGCAATATCAATAAAAAACTCCGCACTTTCTAGTAGTTCCCTCTCGCCTCTGCTTACCAATATCATAAATACGATAAAGGTAAGCCCCCAAAGTAGGGCATAGACCACTAAGAAGTTCCTTATGTTGCGTTTCACTTTAGCACTATTTTTATCATCTTGTAAAACAAATCGTATTTTTTATTCACCTCATTCCCAATGGATTTACCTTAGGAAGGATTTTGAATATTCAGTACACTATGAATGAATCTAATTCTTTGTTTTGATGGGGTATGGTGGGCGTTCCATTTGTTTAGGCGGATTTTCTTTTAGTTGTTGTAATATTATTTCCAGTGCCTTATCTAACTGCGGGTCTTTTCCCTGAATAACTAATTCTGGTAGTTGTTCTACTTCAATATCCGGGGCTACACCTTCATTTTCAACCCTATACCCATCTTTGGTATAAAACGCAAGATTTGGTGCGCTAACAATACCACCATCTATAAATTCTGGATAGCCTAAAACCCCTACAAGTCCACCCCATGTGCGCTTTCCTACAATCGTACCGAGTTTAAATTTTCGGAACATCCAAGGTAAATAATCCCCACCAGAGCCAGCAGTTTCATCGGTAATCATCACTTTGGGTCCTTGAATAGAAGCACTTGGCGACTTTAAGTCTTGACCATATCTAAAATTCCAGTACGCTTGTTCCGGTCGCTTTAGAATATCAATATAATAATCGGCTAAAGAACCACCACCATTATAACGCTCATCTATAATAATCGCTTTTTTATTGGCCTGCGGATAAAAATAGCGTTTAAAATATTCAAATCCGGCTACAGATGTATTGGGCACGTATACATAAGCTACCTCGCCGTTAGATGCTTCGTGCACCTTTTTCATATTTCCTTCTACCCAATCCCTATTTCTAATGGCCCACTCCGTTTCTAAGGGGGTAACGCTCACTGTTCTTGAATTGGAACCGTCAGCAGATGAACTAACCGTAAGACTCACTAAGGTATTTGCGGTATTCTCAAAATAGCGATACAGGTTATCCGTGCCGAGCACATTTTTTCCATTTACAGAAATGATATAATCACCTTCAGAAATGTCAACCCCAGGCTCAGTAAGAGGAGACCTTAAGTCTGGGGTCCAGTTAAGTCCGCCATATATTTTTGTTATTTGATACCTATTATTCACCATATTATAATCTGCACCTAAAAGTCCGCCAGTTATTTCCTTTGGTTCGTTAAGTTGATCTCCATCGCTATTAAAACGGTGGTGACCTACGGCCAGCTCGCTAAACATCCATTGCATAACACGATACAAGTCATTTTTACAGGAAGCTTGAGCAATTAAAGGGGCGTACTTGACTTTCATGGCATTCCAATCCACACCGTGCATTCCTGGATCATAGAAGTAATCTCTATTCACACGCCAAGCTTCTTCAAAGATGTTATTCCATTCTTGCTTGGGGTCTATTTTAACCGATATGCTTGCTAAGTCTAAAGGAGCATCTTCGGATTTTTTACCTAAGTCGGAAACATACCAAGAACCGTCACTATAGTAAAACATTTTTTCTCCACCGGCCGCTATTTCGTACATATTTAACGGAAGTAACTCTTCTGCCTTTCTATCCTCAAAAGCAAACTTATATAGTTTAGAATCATTAGAGTGGAAAGAACTTGACAGGTAATACAATTCTCCTTCTTTTACAGATTTTAAAGCACTATATGCGCCAGGTTCAACAGGTAAGGCAATCATTCTATTTTGAATGCCATTCCAATCTATTTTTAAGACTTTGGTTGGAGGGGTAGCTTTTTTTCCTTTTTTAGATACCTCTTTCGATGGGTCTTCTTCTTCTTTTACCTTACCTTTTTCCTCATCATTTTGCCTTTTTAACGGCGAAACAACAGATTTCTGAAGTGTAATGGCATAAATAGAAGTAGTAAGTTCATTATCAATATTAGACTGATCAAACCAATTCACCAAGGGACCAGCATCTGTAGAAGCTAATAGATAAACGTATTTACCACTTGGGTCGAATATGGGGTTGGTTACATTCGAAAGCCCATCTGTAAGTTCATACGATTTGTTTTCTGATAATGAATAGAGAAAAGCCTTTTCAAAATTAGTAGCCGTAATTTTGGTATAGGCTATCCAATTAGAATCAAAAGACCAATCACTAAAAAGTTCTCTTAAATCTCCAGGGACAAACAGATCGTCTTGACCAATCTTGGTTGTTGTTCCAGCTGCTATTTGGGTTACATAGATAGTGCGGCCATTATCAACATAACTTATTTTTTTACTATCTGGAGACCAATGTAAGTTTCCGTAAAAACCAGAGCCATCTAAGGTAATTTCTTTGGTAGACCCAGAAGCGGTATTTTGTACATGGAGCGCGTACTCCCCAGAAGCGTCAGATAAATAGGCAATGTATTTACCATCTGGTGACCAAGCAGGAAATTTTTCATGTACACCAGGAGTTTGGGTTATGTTTTTAACGTCGCCTTTTTTAGAAGGTAAAGTAACAATGTCTCCTCTAAAATCTAATACTACTCTTGCACCAGAAGGAGATATATGACCTGAACGAACATAGTTTTGTCCGGAAACAAAACGTTCTCTTACTTCTAAAAGATCCGTGGTAATATTTATGGTTAATTTTTTATCGGTATCGGAAGCAGTATCATACATATGTAAGGTGCCCGCATGTTCGTAGATTACTTCAGTTTTATGTGCTTTTGCGTTAATGACAGGGAAATCTGTATAGTTGGTATGCTTCGTTATGGCTTTACTTGTTGTATTGTAACTAAAGAGGTTGAACTCGCCATCACGGTCACTTCTAAAATAGATGTCCTTGCCTATCCATTGTGGCTGTGTATCGTTACTACCACCTACTGGTTTTGTTATTTCAACAACTTTTTTATCGGTGGTGTCATACACCCAAATACGCGAAATAGTGCCTCCACGGTAGTGTTTCCATTGGTTAAATGCATCATAAATAGGAGTGTAGGCTATATGTTCGGCATTATCCGAATACGTTGCCCAAAATGCATGGGGAATGTCTAGTTGATTCACATTTCCGCCTTGAACGGGAATTGTAAATAATTTGAAATGTCTATTGGTGTGTGAATTACGTCTAGAAGCAAAAAGAACCTGTTGCCCATCTGGAGAAAAATCACGCACCAAATCGGAATACGGATGCCAGGTAAGTCGTTTTGGAATTCCACCAGTGGCGGGGACAATAAATACATCTGAATTACCATCATATTCCGCATTAAAAGCAATCATGGAACCATCTGGTGAGAATATTGGGCTAGATTCTACCCCTTCGTCAATAGTGAGTCTTTTAGGATTGGATCCATCTTTATTGGCTACCCAAAGATCGTTGGCATAAATAAAAGCAATGTGTGTATCACTTAGTGCGGGCTGGTGCATGAGTTTGGTTTCACTTTGCGCACTTATCAGCGTTGTAGTAAAACATAGTAATCCAAACAGTCTCAATATGTTATTTTTTACTGTGTTGGTTTGTTTTTTTATCATGATGTTTGAATTGGTTTCTTTGAATTGTTAGCCTGAAGGTAAGATTTTCTGAATTTACGCTTTCAAGTACTGTGTTAAATCAATTTATGGTGCTTTTTAGAATTTGTTACTTAATGCTTCGAGGGTGATTTTTTCATTTCCGTAGAAATAGCAATAGCATCGGGTCCTCTCTTTTCCAGCTCCTCCATAATCCTAGGATGATCATGTTCCCGGCCTTGAGATAATTTCTTGGCGGCCTGTATCTCTGTTATCTTTATTTCAAAACCAACCACGCCTTTAACTTGGCGCATGGTTTTGGAAGATAAGTTGTTTATAGAAACAGGGCATTCCGAATGCTGTTCGTATTTGTCCACTAGCTTGTGCATGGAGGCAATTACCGCCTGCTCATCAATTATTGTTAGGGTACCATACACATGTACCGCAATGTAGTTCCAAGTGGGTACTTCCTCATCTTTATACCACGATGAAGAAACATAACTGTGGGGACCATTAAAAATACAAAGCACCTCGGTGGCTTCCGAAAACTGTTTCCATTGCGGATTGGCCTTGGCGATATGACTCACTAAGATATCGTTTCCCTCATCGTCCAAATCCAATTCTAAGGGTATATGGGTAGCCCAGGGTTTGCCATTGACCTGACTTACTAAAATCCCGAAGCTATTTTCGGTAAGGAAGTTGCGGACTTCCG
>CAZMUV010000153.1:0-4549 GCA_964569345.1 uncultured Maribacter sp.
ATCTGGCCTTTCATTAACTGTTCTGGAAGCTGTTAAGTTAAGGTCTACGCTGAAACGCCCTTTAAGCGCCTTTTGTGTAAGATTAACACGACCAGAATATCGCTTTAAAGAGCTGTTTTCAAAGGTTCCTTGTTGGTCATCTACACCTGTGGAAACAAAGTATGAAGATTTATCAACTGTACCACCACTCATAGAAAAGTTGATATTTTTAGAAATACCTGTCCTAGTCAATTCATCTTGCCAATCCGTATTTGCACCAGCATCGAACAAGGTTCCGCCTACAGCAGCCACTTGATTTCTAAATTCACTAGCGCTAAACACATCCATAGGATTTGCAATTGTAGAGAAAGCTGTAGAAACATTAAGGTTCATTTCTGCCTTTCCCGCTTTTCCTTTTTTGGTCGTTATTACAATCACACCGTTAGCAGCACGTGCCCCATAAATGGCAGTAGCAGAGGCATCTTTTAAAACATCCATCGAAGCAATATCTTGTGGGTTTATAAAATTTAGGGGATTAGAGGCTAATCCGGTACTTGCATTATCTATTACAAAGCCATCTACCACAAAGAGTGGGGTCGTACCCGATCGTAAACTTCCAACACCTCTAATAATAATATTTTGATTAGCACCAGGTTCTCCACTTACGTTAGACACATTAACACCTGCTAGTTTACCCTGTAATAGCTGGCCTGGATTGGCTACAACCCCTTGGTTAAAGTTTTCACTTTTAATAGACCCGATTGATCCGGTTACATCCGACTTCTTTTGAACACCATATCCTACGACAACCACATCTTCCAATTGGGTGGCATCTTCTGCCAGTTGTACTGAAATACTACTTCGTCCGTTTACAGCAGCCTCCATGGTTGAATACCCAATGTAAGAAAACTCTAATACCACATTTCCATTGGCTACATCAATAGAGAAATTTCCATCAAAATCTGTAGTAGTGCCGTTCGTTGTTCCTTTTTCCAGTACCGTTGCCCCAGGTAGAGGGGTATTTAGTTCATCCGTTACCGTTCCGGTCACGGTGGTCTGAGCCCATGAAATCGAGGCGATTCCGAGCGAGAAAATCAGCATTAAAAATTTAATTTTCTTCATTTTTGATTGTTTAAATTAGTTATTCTTTAACCAAATAACAATAAAATTATGATGTTCGGAATTAATTGATGCTAAAACTCTATGCAAACGTTTGCATAGCTTTACACCCTGTTAATGCAGATTTAAACATTTGGAAATGTTGTGTTTATAAATTTGCGTTAAGAGATTTTTAACAATATATGAAGCTATTATTGGTCCTAAATTGACCTTGATTCTATCAAGTTTACAGGTTTTAATCAGGGAGAAATAGCAACTGAACTGGTATAACTTGTCTTGGAACCATCTGGCACTGAGAGAAGGGGGTTAGCCTAGTTTCTATTCCTTGATTCTGATACGCTATACCAATATGGTGCGTACCATAGATAATTTATGGTAGTTTAATATTTCAGTTGTTCCAAGACCTCTATCATTTTACTCCAACTAATATTTCGTTACTATATGATTTTTCCAATTACTAAAATTATTAGCATACCATGTTAATTGTAAACGTTGAAATTCTTATTTTGATTAAGTTTTGATTTCTGTGTACTAGAATGCAAAGCTTTGCATTGTTCAGTAGCTAATATGGTGCTAGGGAAGCTTATATTCGTAAGGTATGGCTACTTTGTAGTTTTTGTTATATTACCGGTATACGTTTCACTAATTACATATAGATTATGTTAAAACACTATTCTTTCTTTCTTGTTCTGGGCTTAACCATCCAATTTACCGTTGCACAATCCTTTAAGGTCCATTCCCATAATGATTATTTACAAGAAGTACCTTTTTGGAGTGCCTATGCCAATGGTGTCAATTCTATTGAGATAGATGTTTTTTTAAAAGAAGGGAAGCTTTATGTTGCCCATTCAGAATCTGATATTGTGCTGGATCGCACGCTCCAAACCTTGTATTTGAAACCTATTGAAAACATGAGGTCATTACAATTAGGAAAAGGTCAGCCCCTACAAATACTAGTAGATATTAAGTCTGAAGCCTATACTACATTGAGCCAATTGGTTTTAGTCCTAAATAAATATCCTGAAATTATTAATGATATATCCTTTGTGATTTCTGGAAATCGCCCTAAAGTTGAAGATTATTTTAATTATCCAGCATACATAAGCTTTGATTACCAAAGTTTAGAGGCTCCCGAAGACAAAAAAGTTTGGGATAAAGTGGCGTTGATTAGCCTTAATTTTAAAAACTTCTCATCTTGGAACGGTAAAGGAAAATTGACCTTAGCCGATTATAAAAAGGTGAAATCCACTATAGATAAAGCACATACTTATGCTAAACCCTTTCGCTTTTGGGGTACTCCCGATTCCAAAACGGCGTGGAAGGCTTTCTTAGATCTTGGGGTAGATTTTATAAATACAGATATGCCTTATGCCTCAACCTCTTATTTGAATACATTGAATAGTCGTGTTTATTACAATACCGAAAGCTCGGAAGTATATACCCCAAACTATAGATCAGATCAACAGGATACTGAAGTAAAGAATATTGTTTTATTAATTGGAGACGGTAATGGGCTTACCCAAATTTCATCTTCTGTGCTAGCCAACGGTGGAGCCTTGACACTTACCCAGTTTAAGAGTATTGGTTTGTTAAAAACACAATCGGCCGATGATTTCACAACAGATTCAGCTGCGGCTGGAACAGCCATGGCTACTGGTGTAAAGACAAACAACCGTGCCATTGGAGTAGATAGTTTGGGTAGCCCGGTGATGAATCTAACGGAAGTGCTGCATGAAAAGGGCTTTCTCTCTGGCTGTATCACTACTGATGAGATTACGGGGGCCACGCCCTCAGCTTTTTATGCACACAGAACAGATCGTTCTGATAGGGACGGAATTATTTCAGACTTATATAAAAGTAAACTTTCTCTTCTTATTGGTGGGGGTGCTACATCTGTTGCTAGTGGTATAAATGAAATAGGTTTTGTAATAGCGGAACGTAGTGATGATATAAATACAAGTAAGGAAAAACGAGTAGCACATTTTTTATCACAGGAAGGCGTGCCAAGTATTTTGGAAGGTCGTGGAGCAGTGCTAGCAAAGGCTACAAAAAATAGTTTGACTTTTTTAAGTAATAAAAACAAACCTTTTTTCTTAATGGTAGAAGGTGCTCAAATTGATAGTTATGGCCATTATAATAATGTACCTGGAATTGTATCCGAGGGTATCGATTTTGATCGCGCCATTACAGAGGCTGTTAAATTTGCTGATGCTACGGGTAACACTTTGGTAATTGTTACCGCCGATCATGAAACTTCCGGTTTCAGCATACCGCAAGGGAATTTGGAAAGTGGGATGATTGAGGGTGATTTTACAACTGAAGATCATACGGCGGCTATGGTTCCCATTTTTGCATATGGACCTAGGTCTGATGAATTTCAAGGGGTTTATGATAACTATTCCGTGTTCAGTAAAATTCTTAAAGTCCTGAATATTAAAGATTGAATCCTTGTTAAGAATGTGGAGAAGTCAATATTAGATAATTACTACTTAATGGACTCTGTATACACTATTCTAACTAAAATGTATGAAATACAAATGTGTCATTTTTGATTGTGATGGTATTTTGGTCGATAGTGAATCTATTGCAGCCCAAGTGCTTATAGATATGACGACTGATATAGGGTTACATCTCACTATGGATTTTATTATGACGCAATTTCTAGGAAAATCCTTTAATCAAATTAAGTATTACCTAAGCCAACGGTCGAAAAATGGATTACCATTAAATTTTGAGTCTGAATATAGGCGGAGAACGTTTGAAGCCTTTGATAAGGAATTGAAATCTATTCCAGGGATTCATTCTGTTCTGGAAAATATAAAAGTTCCTTATGGAGTGGCTTCTAGTGGTCCACTAGAAAAAATACAACGTAATTTAAAGACGGTAGGATTACTGGATAAATTTACGAGTAGAATTTTTAGTTGCTATGAAATACAAAAGTGGAAGCCGAGACCAGATATTTATTTGCATGCTGCAAAGAGTATGGGTTTTGCTCCCGATGAATGTGCTGTTATTGAAGATAGTCTGCCAGGTGTTCAAGCTGGGCTGGCTGGGGGCTTTGATGTTTTTGTTTTCTCCAAAAGTAAAAAGGATAACATTTCGGTTTTAGAGGGACGAACTGTAGTATTTGATACTATGGAAAAATTGATAAAATTACTTGAAAAGGGAATACCTAACTAGAAACAGTAATACTCACTTTTAAACCAGTTAAGTTAGATTTAAGGTATAGGTTTTTGAAAAGATTTTAGTATTGGTTTTATAACAAATCAATTTTCTAAAATCCTTAACCCAATTAGTGCTAAAGGGATTTCAACAGTCTAAGAAACATTTTAAAAACGCGTACAATCTACGTGTAACAATAAAATAAAAAAAAAGCCTTCACGAAAGTGAAGGCTTGATTTTACTCGCGGTCTGGACGGGACTCGAACCCGCGACCCCCTGCGTGACAGGC
>CAZMUV010000154.1:0-4472 GCA_964569345.1 uncultured Maribacter sp.
AAACCAATTTTAATGGAAATTTTGAAATAACAGACATAGACTCTGGTGCCTACACAATGAAGATTAGTTTTCTCGGCTACAAAGATTTGGAAGTACAGATTATTGTTGAAAACAACAGTACAGTTTTTATTCAACATAGCCTTGGTGCTAAAACGATGATTCTTAAAGATGTAGCAGATGTCAGTAGTACTTCAAAGGACTGAGGGCGGCTTACATAGTAACTAAAATAATAGAAGGCTAATTGCTCCTGCCTTCATTCCAATTTTTCCATAGCCATAATTTATTCGGTGACACAGCTACTATTTTATAGCTATATATTACTTTTCATGTTTCCATTTTGAAATATAAAAAGCTTACTTAGCTTTTGCTGTCTAATTTTGTGTCTTAAAAATTAAACATTACTTAATGTTGACGTTACATAAAGATCATGTGTATGAACGAACTTCGTCATAGTCTTAAGACACGGACGATTTCATTTTACTATTAGTTTTTGTCGACTGGTTTTCTTTGAAATCCGACAGCTACCTTTGGCCGAGGTAGCTTTTTTTATCCTATATTTTCCCTACTCCAGTGTAAACTACTTTCAGAGATAAGCATAATCAAAAGTGTTGATAACTTCTTATTTACGTGCTAAGACTTAATATTTAGTCAACATTAACTTAACATTCGTTTTGGTTATTTGTTATCGACAAAAACTTAAGTATTATGAAAATCAACCACTTAGCCATATGGCTATTGATTTCCATTCCATTATTTTCTTTAAGTCAAGAGACGAATGCTCCAGCATTTGGCAAGGGCTTATTTAATCTAGTAGGAAAAGATAGTTCTTGGACTATGAAGGTTGCTACAAGAATGCAAATTCTGACAGTTGCCCGTTGGAATGAAGGAACGAATGGAGGCTTTACAAATCCGCAACAAAATTTTCTTGTACGCAGAGCGCGACTCAAATTCGACGGGTTTGCATACTCACCAAAATTAGAATATAAATTGGAGCTTGGTCTTTCAAACGCTGATCTTTCTGGCGGTTCTGCATTTACTGGCAGCGCACCAAGATATATTCTTGATGCTGTTGTAAAATGGAATTTTTATGAAAATTTGGTGCTTTGGTTTGGACAAACTAAACTACCAGGCAATATTGAGCGTGTTATTTCATCTGGTGATTTGCAACAGGTAGACCGTTCATTATTGAATAGGTTTTTTAACATTGACCGGGATATGGGTTTTCAATTGCGGCATCATTTTAACCTCTCAGAAAAATTCTTGGTTCGTGAAATAGTTGCTGTTTCGCAAGGGGAAGGAAGAAACGTCATAACTGGTAATCTAGGTGGATACCAATATACTTCACGATTAGAACTATTACCCTTTGGTAAATTCTTGAGCAAAGGCGATTACAAAGGAAGTGACTTAAAACGTGAAGAAAAACCTAAACTGATGCTCGCCGCTTCCTATGACATAAACCACAATGCGGTTAAAACCAGAAGTAATCAAGGAGTCTATATGATTACTGATACTGGTTTTTATGAGACAACCGTTAACACGCTATTTGTTGATGCCATGTTCAAATATAATAGCTTTTCACTAATGGGAGAATACGCACATCGATCTGCAAAAGATGCCTTAGCCAAAAATTCGGACGGCACGCTAACTGGAACTGCAGTGCAAGTGGGTAATGGACTCAACCTACAAACAGGTTATTTATTCAAAAAGAATTGGGAAGTTTCAGGCAGATATACCAATATTACATTAGACAAGGAGATTACAGGAAGAAATCCTCAAACACAATATACCTTAGGCCTTTCAAAATACGTTGTGGGTCATAAATTAAAAGTGCAAACAGATTTGAGTTATCTTTCTGAAGACAATGATTCAAATGGTTTAATGTATAGGCTACAACTAGATATTCATTTCTAGTAAAAAGATAACCTTTAGCTAACATTATAGCCAACTGCGATAATGATATTTGCAAATTGATAGCATAGATTATGGATAATATTTATTTATTAATGATTATCGCCCTAGTTGTTTTGGCAGTAGCTGATTTAGTCGTGGGTGTTAGTAACGATGCGGTAAATTTCTTGAATTCCGCTATTGGCTCAAAAGCTATTTCGTTTAGAACAATTATGATTATTGCGAGTCTAGGGATTGCGGCAGGAGCAATATTTTCTAGCGGGATGATGGAAGTTGCTCGGAAAGGAATTTTTAACCCAGGAGAATTCTATTTTGATGAAATCATGTTCATTTTTATGGCCGTAATGATTACGGATATATTATTGTTAGATTTCTTCAATACCTTGGGAATGCCCACATCAACAACAGTATCTATCGTATTTGAACTTTTAGGTGCAGCTGTTGCCATGGCCATGATAAAAATAGTAGCTGATAATGGTAGTTTTACAGATATCGTCAATTATATAAATACAGATAAAGCCACTCAAATAATTTTCGGCATACTACTATCAGTCGTAGTAGCATTCTCTATAGGTGCTTTAGTACAATGGATTTCCAGATTGCTACTATCTAATCAATATGAAAAAAAGGCGAAATGGGTTGGGGCCCTTTTTGGAGGTTTTGCACTTTCTGCAATTACCTATTTTATTTTGATGAAAGGCATCAAGGGAACTGCATTCGCAGGCAATAGTTATGATTTAACTGAAGGGCTTACCATAACCGCTTTCTTGGAAATACATTGGCTCAGTATCGCCGGTGCCAACTTTTTAATCTGGTCGCTTCTATCTTATATCTCAATGAACTTTTTTAAGGTAAATATCTACAAATTGATTATTGGTGCAGGTACCTTTGCATTAGCATTGGCATTTGCTGGTAATGACCTTGTTAATTTTATCGGAGTGCCTATTGCGGCTTGGCAATCTTATGAGGCGTGGATGGCTTCTGGAACGGCCGCCACAGAATTTAGCATGGAGATTTTGGCAGCAAAAGTCCCTACTCCAACCTTACTTCTATTTATTGCGGGTATGGTTATGGTATTAACGCTTTGGTTTTCAAGCAAAGCTAAAAATGTAGTTAAAACCTCTATTGACCTTTCAAGTCAAGAAGCTACAAAAGAGCGATTTCAACCTAATTTTCTGTCTCGTGGCTTTGTTCGATTAGCGATTTCCATGGCTGAAATGTCCACGTATATTTTACCAAAATCTTGGCAAGCAACGATTGATAAACAATTTGAAAAACCTGTTATCGCTTTATCTAAAAACAGGGTTCACGAATTGCCGGCCTTTGATATGGTTCGGGCGGCCGTAAACCTAATGGTGGCAGGTATATTGATATCTATTGCCACCTCTTATAAATTACCGCTTTCCACCACGTACGTGACTTTTATGGTAGCTATGGGCACCTCTCTTGCAGATAGAGCCTGGGGTGCAGAAAGTGCTGTGTATCGCGTTGCAGGCGTACTTAACGTTATTGGCGGATGGTTTGGGACCGCTATTATTGCGTTTATTGCATCTGGCACCATACTAGCCATCATCAGTTTTGGAAAAGGAGCCGCTATTGGTGTCTTATTGTTTGCCGCTATTCTTCTACTATCAAGAAGCTATATTTCCCATAATAAGAAGACCAAAGAAATGCGTGCCGAAGATTCGTTAAACAAAGCGGAAAGCAGTTCTATCCAAGGCGTAATTATTGAAAGTGCTAAAAATATTTCAAACGTATTAAAAAGAACCAATAAAATTTATACCAACTCTATAAACGGACTTGCAAAACAAGATCTTGATTTACTGAAAAAGAACAAAAAACAAGGTGAGAAACTATCAAACGAAATCGATGACCTTCGTGATCATATTTTCTATTTCATTAAAAATTTAGATGAAAACAGCGTAGGCGCAAGTAACTTTTATATTAACACTTTAGGGTACTTAACGGATATTAGTCAATCCTTGGATTACATTAGTAAAGTTAGCCTCAAGCATGTAAACAACAATCATAAAAAACTAAAATACAATCAGATAAAAGAGCTTAAGCAAATTGATCTAAAACTAGAAGAAGTATTAAATCAAACGCAATCCGCCTTTACCAATCAATCTTTTGAGGAGATAGGAATTGTTCTTAATCAAAAACAAGAATTGTTCGATATGGTTTCTGATAAAATTCAGACGCAGATTGCAAGAACGCGTAATGAAGAATCGAGCCCAAAAAATACTACCTTATATTTCTCACTACTGCTTGAAACAAAGGACATGATGACCGCTACCATGAACTTGTTACAACAATACCATGATGAGCATGATAGCTCCGTAGCGCCCGCCACAATTGAACAACCTAAGGACGAGTAAGGCTTCCTGGTTAAAAAATATAAATGTGTCTTGTTATAAGAAAAATAAAGGATGACAAGATACATTTATATTTTAATCGCATTACAGATACCATTCGGTGCATTTAGTCAGAAACTTACTGGTGAACAACTTCTAGAAAAAGCCATAACTTATCACGACCCTAACGGTAACTGGAGTTCCTTTCAA
>CAZMUV010000155.1:0-4419 GCA_964569345.1 uncultured Maribacter sp.
AAGTCTTAAGAAACAGATCAGCCATACCTCAAAGAAAAAGGCAGGTGGGAAGGCCACCATTTTAGTGGTGGATGACGATACGCCCATACGATCCCTATTGCGCCAAGAACTGACGGATACTGGTTACAGAGTTCGTGAGGCTGCAAATGGTAAAGCGGCCTTGGATATGGTGCGTCTGGAGAAGCCCGATCTTATAATACTAGATGTAATGATGCCAGAAATTAATGGTTTTGATGTAGCGGCCGTATTGAAGAACGATCCAGCTACTATGGATATTCCTATTATTATTCTATCTATTGTGCAGGACAAGGAACGTGGCTTTAGAATAGGGGTAGACCGCTACTTAACCAAGCCCATAGATACCGAAAAACTGTTTCGTGAAGTAGACGAATTATTGGAGCAAGGGGTTTCTAAGAAGAAGGTGCTTGTGGTAGATGAGGATGCTTCTGCCGTAAAGTCATTAACAGATGTGCTTAGCGCAAGGGGATACAAAGTAATGGAGGCGAGTTCTGAAAATTTGTTGGAGACCGCAAGTGAATCTAGACCGGATATTATTATGTTGAATTCTGTTTATAACGGGGATAAAAATTTTATAAAAGATTTGAAGATTCAAGAAGGGATGGAGAACGTAATGTTCTTTGTTTACGAGTAAAAGATCAAACCAAAATGGCCTAAAAAAAAACTATGAATAAAAAAGTATTGATTGTTGACGATGAACCTCATATTAGAATGTTAATTGAGCAGACACTAGAGGATTTGGAAGATGAGGGCGTAGCGCTTTTGATGGCCGAAAACGGCGAACAAGCGCTGCAAATTATTGAGGAGGAAAGACCTAATTTGGTTTTTTTGGATGTAATGATGCCTAAAATGAACGGTATGGAAGTATGCCAAAAGGTAAAAAAGGAGCTAAAACTATCTGAAGTTTATATTATCCTCTTAACGGCAAAAGGACAAGAAGTAGACCGACAAAAGGGCTTGGATATGGGAGCGGATAGATATATGACAAAACCCTTTGATCCGGACGAGATGTTGAGCATTGCAGAGGAAATTATAAACAGCTAATCCTGTATGACTCAAAAATTAAACTCCTTGTGGACTAGGGCATTGAAAAATGTGCTTCAAAAAGACAAAGAATCCATATCCTTGCTAGAGCAATCTGCTGCTTTATTGAAGTTAGATTTTTTAGTGGTAGACGCTACCAATAAGGTGCTCTGGGGTACGGTTAGTAAGGAACACACCTACAGTGTTGAAATCATCTGTGATGCTGTATCCTTAGGCGTATTCAAGTCTACTACTGAAGCAGGAAAATATATTTTTGATCTAATAAAAATTTTTCTTTGCAAAGAGTTTGAAAAGAAAAGAATTGGTAAGGAAGTACTGAGTTTGTACCGAGAAATAAATATGATTTACGATTTATCGGAGATGATTTCCGAAAAAATCGATACGACTTCCATTGCAGAGATTGCTTTGCGAGAATCCTCACAGATTATAGGGTCTACGCATGGTCTATTTCTTATGTATGATCCCGATGAAGATAAAGTAACCGAATTGGCATCGTTTGGTGATAACCCCAATAGCGAAAGAAATATAAAAGACCAGAACGAAGTGCTGAAAGCACTTATTTTAAGAGGTAGCGCTGCCATCGTGCCAGAAAATAGAATTAAGGATAATCTTCCCATTCAACATTTAAAGGCAGTTATGTATGCTCCTTTAAAGGTGAAGCATAGAACCTTAGGGATGGTTATTCTAGGCCATGAGGAAAAAAAAGAATTTACTGCTGCCGAACTTAAATTATTAACTACGATTACCTTGCAATCAGCATCGGCTATAGAAAGTGCTCATCTTTATCAAAAAGGACTTAAAGAGGCGAATGACAGGGAGGAGGCCATACGCGAGATACATGAAGTGAGTCAGAAATTTGTGCCTTCCGAATTTTTGGAATCTCTAGGTAAAGATAATATTACCGAGGTACGCTTGGGTGATTTGGTAGAACGAGAAGTAACGGTAGTGTTTGCAGATATAAGAGAATTTACTACGGTGTCGGAAAAGATGAGCCCCAAGGAAAATTTTTTGTTCGTCAATGCATTCAACAATAAAATGGGACCAATCATTCGAAAAAATAATGGGTTCATATTACAATATTTGGGAGATGGCTTTATGGCACTCTTTCCCAAAGGATCTCAAAATGCAATTACAGCTTCGGTTGAAATGCAAAAGGAGTTGCATGAATATAATAAAGAGCGCAAAGCAAAAAGCAGGCTTCCTATTAAAGTGGGTGTAGGTATGCAGAATGGCAAGCTTATTATGGGGATTACGGGAGATATAAAGCGTTTAGATGCAGCGATTATTTCTGATACGGTGAATACCGCCGCAAGAGTCGAGGGTCTTTCTAAACATTATGGAACCTCTATTTTATTAACAAAAGAGTGTAAGGATGATCTTACGCATCCAGATGAATTTGATTTTAGATATTTAGGACCGGTGCAGCTCAAGGGAAAACAAAATTCCATAGACCTTTATGAATGTATAAATGGGGATACTGAAATACTATTCAACCATAAACTAAATACCCTGTCCACGTTTAATGAGGCCATGAACTTATTTTTTAATAAGGAGTTTGCCATGGCGGCCGTTACGTTTCAGCAGATATTTAAAATGAATACTGAAGACCAGACTTCAAAATTATTCCTTAATAAATCGGCACATCTTATCACCCAAGAAATAGAGGAAAATTGGAAAGGCGTAGAACTAATGAATACGAAATAAGTTCTAATTCACGGTTTGGATTCTTAATGTAAATTCTCTTCAAAAGTTTTTATCTATACGTTTTAAAATTGAAAAATTACTTTATATTTGCACTCCGTTAATAAAACGGAAATGCAGGCGTGGTGGAATTGGTAGACACGCTAGACTTAGGATCTAGTGCCGCAAGGTGTGAGAGTTCGAGTCTCTCCGCCTGTACAAAATGAAAGCCGGCTCATATGAGTCGGCTTTTTTTTATTTTGCTAAAACAATGGTGAAACATTTGATTGTTTTTTTAATTATATTTTAGAGAGTCAAACAAACTGTTTATCTGAAAATTATTGATTCAAACCCAAAAAAAGATAACTTTAAAATCAGGAAGTTACATGAAAATGGGATTGCCTTTTTTATTTGATTGGGTGCTTGCGGCATACTTTTCTGGAATTAACAAACTCCTTATTTTTTTCGATATTTGTTTATGCATGTAAATCATGGCACGTAGTTTTCCTAGATTCAGAGTACTAGCTGGACCGCTTTAGCTTCTTTGAGAGTGCTATGAAATGATAAATGAAGGGTATAAAATTTTTAGTCAATTAACAAAAGCAGATCAACAAAACTTAATTAACTTGATCACAGAAAGAGATAAGTTAAATTGTATTTTTTAAACATAAAAGTCGAACACACAGCACTACCTATCAGACTAGACTTCCTTTGGGGTCGTACATTCTGTATGTTTTCTGTTGTGTTCCATCAGTAGTAAAAAACATCAATATTTCATTTGTAAAATGTTAACTAAAAAAAATAAAGATTCTGAGTTACAAGGCATAAACCGATTGCTAGTGGATGCCACCTTAGAAGTAACAGATTTGGTGGAGGAAATGCACAAACGCATTGTCCATCCTCCTTTTTTACCATCTACACCTGTACAACATCTCATTACTACTATTGCTGGAGTTGTGTATAAAAACATTAGATGGAGCACTAAGTTTATAGGTAAAGGCGCAGATATGGCTTTGGGAAGGCTTGCCTCTGTGATGGGCAATATTAAAGTGACAGAAGAACGGGAAGTAATGCGCTCGGTTTTAAATGGACTTATAGGTGATCATTTAGAGAAAACAGATAATCCGCTAAAGATTGATATGCAGTTTAGGTATCATGGAAAAGCATTCCAAATGGATAGCAAAAGCATTGCGCAGGCTTATCCCACCTGCAATGGAAAAATATTATTAATGGTGCACGGCTCTTGCACAAATGATATACAATGGACACACAAAGAACACAATCATGGTACAGCTTTAGCAAAGGAGTTTGACAAAACACTTATATCTCTTTATTATAATAGTGGTCGCCATATTTCTACCAATGGGCAGAACTTAAATACCTTGTTAGAAAAATTGGTCTTGCACTGGCCTGCACCGGTTGAAGAAATTATAATTATTGCGCATAGCATGGGCGGTTTAGTTGCCAGAAGCGCACTTTATTATGGCCAACAACATCAAAACTCCTGGACAAAGAAGCTTAAAAAGATGATTTTTTTAGGCACGCCGCATCACGGGGCATCACTGGAGAAAGCAGGAAATTATGTGGAAGTTATTCTAAAAGCCATTCCTTACGCAAAGCCATTTGCGCGATTGGCTAAAATAAGAGGCGCTGGTGTTACAGATTTAAGATATGGCA
>CAZMUV010000156.1:0-4231 GCA_964569345.1 uncultured Maribacter sp.
CTCGGCTGGGGGTCGAGTGGTCGCAGGTTCAAATCCTGTCATCCCGACTGAACAATAAAGTGGACCATGATAATGGTTCACTTTTTGTTTTCAAGAGTGTTACAAACAAAGTTTGTGTAAGTGCCTGGAAACAAAAATGTGGAGGCTGCAGCCTATAATTTCTAATTTGCAACAAGGGTTTATGAGAATTATCTAAATCTTGTCATCCCGACTTAATCATTTAAAAAAGTATCAAAACCTTTTTAATATATTGATTTTCAAGAATTTATTTTTATATAAAACCATCTGAAACTTATCCTTTACGAGAACGGTTTAGTGCTGAGCTTTTAAGTTCGATTCAAATTATCCTAGTTTTTTAAAGGCCTATCCCACCTGATGATACTGTTGAAGTTTACAATTTACTGGGTAGGGTCAACCGTATCGGTGTCCGTTCCTACAATATTAGTCCCATCCATTAATTAAATTCTAGTTATTTTATAAAAGTAATTCTCTGCCATTAACCTCACTAAGTTCTATTTTAAATATAAGAATAATAGCACTGGTTCAGGAAATCGTGTAGAAAAATATCGCAGACTACGCCTTAGTAATGGCTCAGGATGTAGATTTTGGCTCAGGTCATTACTGAAATATTAAGAAACCCTTGAAAGAGAGAAAACTTAGGCTAGGTTAAAAAGAATTGAGGTAAAAAATAGTTCTTTTCCTAATTAAATTGGCATATTCTTATTTTTACAAAGATGTTGTATGTCTAAAAACGAATATTGAAAAACATCCGTTGCAAGCGTAAATTTTTGCGTCCACCAGATATTTTTTTATTTATGAAATGATATATTTGCTTTAATGAAAACCATTATGTTGCCCGCACAACCAAGCTCTATGTTTTCCTATTTTAGGGTAGGTAGGTTGTTGTACGGTGCACTTTTACTCTTTATCTTAGAATCTTGGATATATGGTGTTCAACTAAGCGAGGCCATTAAGTTCGGGCCAACAGCATGGATTTTGTTTTGGGCGTGGTGTTTTCTCTTTTCTTTTATTCATATTTATTTGGTTATTATGGATGGCTGGTCTCGGTATCAGAACTATAAGCGTGCTAAGGACAAGTTCTTTATTCATGGTTTTAATGAGAAAATCGCACTCTTTTATATAGGGTCCAAATGTCAACGTATGGCAGCAGAAACCGCTGCAGAAGAATTAGGAATTAAAGACCAACTACAACAGTACTATCAAGATTGTGGCGTAAAATGGTATCATTACGTACCTTACTTTATGATAAAGGAACCCTTCTTTCTATTTAAAAGGATATTTTGGTCTCGTACCTTTCTAGAAGATTTCTATGAACCTAAATTTGATTACTGTACTATGGCCAAATCGCAATCGGCATGATTTCCTGCCAACGCATATATAAAAAATATAACAAGGTAAGAGCACTCCATGATGTTAGTATTTCTTGTGAGAAGGGAGAAATTTTTGGATTGGTAGGTGCAAATGGAGCTGGCAAAACTACTTTGTTCAAAGTGTTACTCGGTTTAGTTACAGCAGATAGTGGTAAGGTTAAAATATTTGGGGAGGGCGATAAAAAAATTGGTGGAATTATTGAAAAACCAGCGCTATATTCCTATTTAAATGCGCATGAAAACCTACGGTTGTTTTCAAAAATTCAAGGCGCAAATACATCAAAACATGCTATTGAAGCCTCGCTAGGACAAGTTGGTTTACCTTTAGATAGAAAAGATCCAGTTCGTAATTTCTCTATGGGAATGAAACAACGTCTAGGTATCGCAGTGGCCCTGCTTAATAATCCTTCTTGTTTGTTGTTGGACGAGCCGTTTTCAGGCCTAGACCCACTGGGTATCGAAGCATTGAACCAACTAGTTTTTGATTTGGCAAAACGAAATCAAATGACGATATTAATATCTTCTCACATCATTGATGTCTTAAGCACAGTTTGCACAAACTTATCAATAATTCACGATGGAGAGATTGTACAAACAGGTGCGACCAGCACAATCCTCGATGCGTGCACTAAAGGCTATACCTTATGCGGAAGCGGTATTGAAAATGCATCTTTTTTAACCGAATATCACGCCGTGACAAATGGAAATTACACTACTATTTCTGCTACGGCTACTCAAATCTCGGAAATCATATTTAAATTATCGCAGCAGCAAATAGGAATCACATCTTGCAAGCCTGTACTTGACTTGCAACAACTATTTAATCCAAAGTAGAAATGATGCGATTACTCTACATTGAAACTTATAAATTGTTTCGACAAAGTCGTACCTATTATGCAATATTAGGCCTTTTTTTTATTGAAGCAATTGTGCTATTAAGTGCGTATTATCAAGGTACTGGGATTGTTGATATTGTGTTAGCCAATTTAAAAGACACATTCTACCTTCAAGGCAACCTGATTAACGGAAACTTAATTATATACTTTATACTAAACTCTTTTTGGTTTCACGTGCCGCTGCTCTGCATGATTATTGTGTCTGGTATACTTACAACGGAATATCAAGAAAAAACCTTACAAACAGTATTTATGCAGCCCGTTGAGAAATGGAAATATCTATTGGCTAAATATATCGTTGCCAGTTTGTTTACCATTTTTTTAGTGTTACTCTTGGCGACAACATCATTTGCATTATCCTACGGAATTTTTGGAAAGGGCGATTTGGTAGTCTATACGAACGGACTCACTTTTTTTGAACACGATGATGCCTTTTTTAGATTGGTATATGCTTTTTTATTTGGAACCCTATCGTTGGTATTCTTTTCGGTGGTAAGCTTAACCTTTGCCGTTTTATTTAAAGAAAGTTTTAAAACTTGGATTGTGGCTGCTTTGTTTTTGATTGTTTCTACATTATTGTTAAAAATAGACTTAGGTCATGATGTTTTGAACCAGATAGCTTTTTTTAAATTGAACAATACCTGGCAATATTTTTTTAATGGCGACATCGATTGGAAAACGATTATAATCAATTCTGTTTTACTGGGCCTTTATGCGCTTGTAACGATGCTCGTAGGACTATTTTTATTTCAGAAAAACGATATTGGATGAAACAACTTGGAATACTTTTACTGTTTTTATATTCCGTCACTGGCTTTTGTCAAACTGCCGAGATGCAGGTGTCACTTGTGAAATCTAGGCTGGATAGTATTGAAACCTTTCTGGCAGATATAAGCCTACATGTCGATATTTCATTCATTAAAATGGCAGATAAGGAAGCGCAGGCGGCGTTTAAAAAGGGTGAGGATATAGTCATAACATCTGAAGATTTTGTACTTATTCCCAAACGCGGATTAGACTTATCGTTTAGCGAACTGTTTGAGTATCCATTTTTGGCAATAGATCGAGGCAAGGTAAAAGGGCAATCAACATCCTTATTGGCAGTTTCTATTTTACCATCAGATAATAAGGCAGATTTTAGTGTGGCCAATTTGCATATAAACACTCAGAAACAACGCATTACTTGGGCCGAAATTAACACTAAAAAAGACGGTACTTATACACTCAGGCTCACATATCCAGATACCCGTGCTGTACTCCCTACCAAGTTAGATGTTTCATTTGAAATGGACCGCATTAGAATTCCACTTAATTTTGCTGGGAATGATGTAAGTATCGATCGTAAAAAAATGCGGGAAACCAATCAGAAAACAGGAAAAATTACACTGACCTTAGATTATAGAAGTATTGAAAAAACCCAATAACCTGAGATTAATTGTGCTTTAAACTGTGTTTGAAAAAGTGTATTTTTTTATATCCTTCCAAAAAACACCTACAGTACTGAAAAACTTACAATTTATGCCTGAATAACGGTTAACGGAAGACGTGCGAAAATCAGTTTAAAACGTTACACATCGGTAAATTTTTGGATGTTTCCAAGGGAAGGGTTATAGGAACTGTCTTGGGCAGCTATTTCAAGATAACTGCCGTTAACAAGCTTCTCCAGGTCCTTTTTAATAAGAAGGACCTTAAGTTGTTTTAGCTCTTTTTGCAGGGCTTTGATATGGGATAGTTCATCGTCTGTTTGCACGGTTACATGGGTGTTCATTAAGTCTGTACGGTTACACTTTTTAATCCATCCATTGATAGTGCTGGATTGTACCCCATAAGTTAATGCAATTTGTCTTTTGGAATGGTTTCCTTTGGTAAATTCTGCTAAGACTTTAAGTTTAAAGCTCTCGCTATAACGTCTCACATATCCATCATTTTTATACATATACATTT
>CAZMUV010000157.1:0-3996 GCA_964569345.1 uncultured Maribacter sp.
GTGGAGGCCGCCCCTTTGGCGGTCTTTCGCATTTTATTTGGTGCGATGATGTTCGTGAGCATTATCCGGTTTTGGAGCTATGGCTGGATAGATAAATTATATATCCAGCCCACCTACTTTTTTTCCTATTACGGCTTTCAATGGGTAAAGCCCATTGGTGAGTATACCTATCTTATTTTTGCTGTTTGTGCAGTCGCCGCGGTCTGCGTAGCCATTGGTTATCGGTATACTATTGCTATTGTTGTCTTCTTTCTGAGTTTTACCTATATAGAACTCATGGACAAGACCACCTATTTGAATCATTATTACTTTATAAGTGTACTGAGCTTTTTGATGATTTTTCTCCCTGCAAGCGGGTATTTTTCGGTTGATGCAGTACGAAATCCTGAAAAAGCGTATCAATACATTCCTGCTTGGACCATTAACTGTATTAAGTTATTGCTGGGTGTTGTTTATTTTTATGCCGGTTTGGCGAAGCTAAATTCTGATTGGTTGATCAAGGCTATGCCGCTAAAAATATGGTTACCTTCTAAGTTCGATATTCCCTTATTGGGAGATTTAGTAAGTCAGGAATGGGTGCAATATGCCTTTAGCTGGTCAGGTGCTTTGTACGATTTGGCAATTCCCTTTCTTTTGTTATATCGGAAAACCAGACCCTACGCATTTCTGCTTGTTGTTATTTTTCATGTGCTAACGCGCGTGCTATTCCCAATCGGAATGTTTCCGTATATCATGATTGTTTCTACCCTCATATTCTTTGATGCTCGCTTGCATCATAAAATAGCGGCTAGTATTGCCAAAGTTTTTCTCATCACTAAAAATCGATTTGATAATCAGAGACAATTCTGTTACGGTGAAGGGCTACTTCCTAAGTTAAAATATGCAGTCGTGAGCTTATTTTTTGTGCTTCAGTTGGCGCTGCCTTTTAGATATCTTTTATATCCTGGAGAACTTTTTTGGACAGAGGAAGGGTATCGGTTTTCATGGCGCGTAATGTTGATGGAGAAGTCTGGCTATGCGCAATTTAAGGTGGTGAACGGAGAAACTGGAAGGTGGTTCTATGTGGATAACACAGATTTTTTAACGCCGATTCAAGAAAAGCAGATGGCATTTCAACCTGATTTTATTCTGGAATATGCACATATATTAAAGAATCATTTTGAAGCTGATGGGCATAAAAAAGTTGAAGTTTATGTGGATTGTCAGGTGACACTCAATGGAAGATTGAGCACTACTTTTGTAGACCCCAAGGTGGATTTAGCACAAGAAACGGAATCATTTGAACACAAAAATTGGATCACTCCATTTAAAGATGAGATTAAAGGAATTTAGTGGTATCGTACTATTGCTTTTTACTTTTCCGTTATGGAGTCAGATCACCATTTCTGGAACCGTTACCGATACTCAAGGAAAGCCGATACCTTTTGCTGAAGTATATTTGAAACAGGTACAGCGTTTAGAAACTACGGACGATGACGGCCGGTTTGCCTTTGATAATGTACCTGGAGGTAAATACACCGTGGTAGCTTTCGCCTATGAATATGAAGTTTTGGAAAAGGAGCTTTTGTTCGATACTGCCTTTACGTTTACTATTGAACTAGAAAAATTACAGGCAGAAAAGCTGTCCGAGGTTGTAATGACCCAAAAAAGGCAGGAAGTCTTCGCTTTAAAACAATTAAAAAAGGTGGAAGGGACTGCTATTTATGCAGGAAAAAAGACCGAGGTGGTCCTTTTGGATGGTATTACAGGAAATCTGGCGGCCAATAATCCTAGACAGATTTACAGTCAGGTTGTTGGGCTCAATATTTATGATAGCGGTGATGCAGGATTACAATTAAATATTGGAGGTAGAGGGCTTGATCCCAACCGAACGGCCAATTTTAATACACGCCAAAACGGCTATGATATAAGTGCAGATGTGTTGGGCTATCCAGAAAGCTATTATACACCACCAGCAGAGGCTTTGGAAGAAATTCAGGTCATTCGAGGAGCCGCATCTTTGCAGTACGGAACACAGTTTGGTGGTTTGGTTAATTTTAAGTTCAAAAAGCCCGAAACGGATAAAAAAATAGCATGGGTTAGCAGGCAGTCACTAGGTTCTTTTGATTTACGTACTAGTTTTAATAGCCTTAGCGGAACGGTTGGGAAAGTCAGTTACTACACCTATTTGAATTATAAAGAGGGAAACGGATTTAGGCCTAATTCTAATTTTAATAGCAGAAATTACTTTGCCCATGTGGGGTATCAGCTAAGCGATAAAACAAAGCTCACACTTGAAACTACGTTTTTGAATTATTTGGCCAAGCAATCGGGCGGACTTACGGATGCACAATTCATAGAAGACCCAAGTTTTAGTAACCGAGAGCGGAATTGGTTTGATGTGGATTGGAAATTGTATTCTCTGAGATTAGATCATCAATTTTCACCCAAAACAGATTTTAGCCTTAATATCTTTGGTTTAGATGCATCAAGAAGCGCGGTGGGTTTTAGAACTAATCGAGTTTCGCAACCAGACGATATTTCGGAACCACGGGAACTATTGGTGGATAATTTTCAAAACTGGGGAGCGGAGGCTCGGGTATTAACGCGATATACGTTATGGGATAGCGAATCCGCATTATTGTTAGGTTCAAAAATATATAAGACGAGCAATGATCAGCGGCAAGGACCTGGGTCTGTTTCGGACAATGCGGACTTTGACTTTGCAGATGGGGATTTTCCTAATTACGAGCGCCAGTCACAGTTCGATTTTCCAAATTTTAATTTGGCATTTTTTGGAGAAAATATTTTTAATATCACACCAAAATTCACCCTTACACCTGGCTTTCGGCTAGAGCATATAAAAACCGAAAGTATAGGAAGTTATAAAAATATTGTGCTGGACCTAGCAGGGAATCCATTATTGAATGAAGATATAGCCGATAATAGAACCTTTGATCGTACATTTTTATTGATGGGCTTGGGGGCTACGTATAAATTTGCACCAAGTGTAGAGCTCTATGGTAATTTTTCACAAAACTATAGGTCAGTTACGTTTAGTGATATTAGAGTAGTGAACCCTTCTTTTCAGGTAGACGAGAATATTTCTGATGAAGATGGTTTTACCGCAGACATTGGCGCAAGGGGAAGGCTTAATGATGTCCTTTCTTATGATGTTAGCGTATTTGGTTTGCTATACGACAACCGCTTAGGAGAGGTTTTAAAAACAGAAACCCGAACCAATGCCGCAGGCGAACTGGTAGAAACGGGTCGGATTGTACGTTTTCGAGGTAATATAGGAACGGCCTTTATGTACGGTTTAGAAAGTTTTGGAAACTGGAGCATTAAAGAAACCTTCTTTCCGGCGATAGAGAAACTAAAAATAAATTATTTTATGAATTTGGCATTGACCCAATCGGAATATATTTCATCAGAGGAGGTTGGTGTAGAAGGAAATCAAGTGGAGTTTATCCCTGATGTAAACCTAAAAACAGGGATGAATTTTGGATATGGGAATCTATTGGGGAGTTTACAATATACGTACCTCTCCTCACAGTTTACAGATGCTACCAATGCACCACAGGATGTAAATGACAACCAAAGAGGCATAGAAGGGACAATACCAGCCTATGATATTTTGGACTTTTCCCTATCCTATTCCTATAAAAGATGGAAGTTAGAAGCAGGTATTAACAACCTTTTGGATGCTAGTTATTTTACCCGAAGGGCTACAGGATATCCTGGACCAGGTATTATCCCAGCTGAACCCAGAACATTTTATACGACACTTCAGTTTAAGCTATAAACTTCCTTCTTAGATTTTTAATCACGGTCTAAAACTAGGTAAGCATCATATGATATGTGTATACTTTAAAATGTGGTGCCCTGTATTGTGTGGTTCATGGCTAAATAGCTCCGAGTGCCAAGGGACGTCTCATGTCTTTGCAGTGTAAACCAATAATAATCACTATATTTGCACGCAATTAAATCCTTAATTGCATGGAAGCCCACCTAAAC
>CAZMUV010000158.1:0-3812 GCA_964569345.1 uncultured Maribacter sp.
GACCTATAACTTCATAACCCTGCGCCTTTAATAAGTAAGCAGCTACGCTAGAATCAACGCCTCCAGAAAGTCCTATTACTACTTTTTTCATATTTTCTTTTGTCGCTACAAAAATACAAAATTACACCTAGGGTATACTGCATAATAACGGATGTAAACGATACCTTATATCTAGAGGAACTAGAAGAGACCAAGCTTTATAGAAATATGGATGATTTAAATTAACAGATCTTAATATTTTTAATTCTTTGTGTTAAACTTTTCAAAAAATTAATTCAACAAAAGTAATCTTATCAATACACTCACATCGAAAAATACACAGGATTAGGTCGTTTCAACAATAAAAAAAATAAAAAGACTATCCATTGGTGTTATTTACATTTTAACCATGAAACAAACTTTAACAAAACCTTTAAACTCTTTAACTAAATGCGTTTATACTTTTGTAATATAAATTCAACAACTTAATTTTAAATAATTGCTATGAAAAATCTTCTCAAGTTTAAACCGATGCTCTTAATGATGGCATTGACCCTAATTTTTACATCATGTGACAACGATGATGATAACCCACCACAAGTTCCTGCTCTTGATATCATTGGACTTGCTTCCGGTACGGACGAGCTAAGCAACTTAGTTGCCGCTATAACGAAAGTCAATCTAGTTGAAACTTTACAAGGTCCAGGACCTTTTACGGTCTTCGCACCAAATGATGCAGCCTTTGAAGCTTTCCTTTCCGCTAACGGCTTTGCTGATTTAAATGCTGTTCCAGATGACGTTCTGACTCAAGTTTTATTGAACCATGTAGTAAGCGGTAGTGTTCTTTCTGGCGCCCTAACAACGGGATACGATTTATCTTCGCTAGCCTCTGGTGCAGGAGATAGAAATTTAAGTCTATTTGTAGATACTTCAGATGGAGTAAAAGTAAACGGTTCAACTGTTGTAGCACCTAACCGTATAGCCACGAATGGAGCTGTACATATTGTCGATGCGGTAATAGGATTACCAAATGCTGTAAACTTTGTTACTTTAAACCCCGCTTTAAGTACGTTGGCTACGGCTTTAACCAGTGCAACTCCTGACAACGATTTTGCGACCATACTTTCCGGAGATGGTCCTTTTACTATTTTTGCACCTACAAACGCCGCTTTTGATGAATTGTTAGGAAGATTAGATGGTTTTGATTCTTTAGATGATTTCAGTACACCAGAGTTACAAATGGTTTTAGCTACGATTCTAGAATATCATGTAGTAAGTGGAGCAGCTGTAGGTGCTGGAGACTTAATGAACGAACAAGTCATTACTACATTTCAAGGAGAGGATTTGATAGTAAGTATTGACGATACTACCGTTTCTTTTTTAGATGGAGATATTGCGCAACCAGCAACAGTTGCTATTGCTGATATTGTTGCCAGTAATGCCGTTATTCATGCAGTGGATAAAGTATTGCTTCCACAATCTATCGTAGATGCGCTAGAAGGCGTATTGTTAAGCACAATAACAGATATTGCTATTGCCACTCCTGCGCTAAGTAACCTAGTGGCTGCCTTAGTAGCTGCTGACGGAGATTTACCAACTGTTTTAAGAGGTGACGGGCCGTTCACGGTTTTTGCCCCTACAGATGCGGCTTTCGTAGCTTTTTTACAAGCTAATAATTTTGCAACACTAGCAGATGTTCCTGTTGATGTCTTGACTCAAGTTTTATTGAATCATGTTGTTGGCGGTGCTAATTTTGCTGCGGACCTAACTACCGGTTATGTTTCTACCTCAGCTACAGCAGGTCCAGATGCAGCTGCTCTTAGTATGTTTATAAATACTGCTGACGGAGTTATACTTAATGGTGGTTTAATGAATTCTGGAGCTGCAGTTGCAGCAGCAGATATTAAGGCTAGTAATGGAGTTGTTCACGTAGTGGATGGAGTTATTGGACTTCCAAACGTTGTCAACCATGCAGTAGCAAATCCTAACTTCTCTACGTTAGTGACTGCATTGACAACATTAACACCTGCTACTGATTTTGCCGGAATACTTTCACGTACAGAAGGGGAAAATGAAGATGGTATAAATCCTGCTTTTACTGTCTTTGCTCCAACCAACGCTGCTTTTGACGCATTAGGTTCAGTCCCGCCAGCAGAGACACTTACCCAAGTATTACTTCATCATGTAGTAGCTGGAGCAAATGTGCGTTCTGAAGCGTTAACTCCAGATGGAGATACTACAGCTACAACGCTTGAAAATGACGATATCACAATAACATTACCTGGAACGGGAGATAACATAGGGGATATCCAAGACGGTACAGGAAATACGGATATTGGTATTATCGCTGTAGATGTTCAAGGTACTAACGGAGTCATCCATGCCATTAACAAAGTAATGATTCCTAATACTACAAACAACAACTAAAAATACATTTTTAGTACATAGTCATAAAGCCGCTTTTATAGCGGCTTTTTTATTTTCTAAATTATATCCCTGCAATTATCCCTTTTTCAATACTATTAAACTTTTCTTAAAATAGCTAAACAAAAGCAACCCTTTAAGAATACTTACATCTATGAATTATAAAGTCGTTTTAAACTATAAAGTATCTTTAATTCAATCCAAAAAATATACTCTCGTTAAAAACAATTATATATAATTTAACAAAACCTTTAAATTCATTAACTAAAAGTGTTTATACTTTTGTCAAAACAATTAAACAATTTAATTCAATTTAATTTAAATCAGTTCTTATGAAAAATCTCCTCAAGTTTAAACCAATGCTCTTAATGATGGCATTGACCTTAGTTTTTACATCATGTAGTGATGATGACAACGATAACCCACCGATAGTTCCAGTTCAACCAAATATTGTGGAATTAGCACTTGCCACTCCAGAATTGTCAAACTTAGTTGCTGCGTTACAAGCAGCTGACGGTAATTTAATCGACGTTTTAAGCGGTGACGGTCCGTTTACAGTGCTTGCACCTACAAATGCAGCTTTTACCGTCTTCCTAACCGCTAATGGTTTTGGTTCTTTAGAAGATGTTCCTACCGATGTATTGTCACAAATCTTATTAAATCACGTAATTTCAGCAGATTTGACTGCTCAAGATTTACAAGGACTAGGCGCTGGCTACACTAGCACAAATGCTATCGGTGTTGGTGGTAATAACATCAGTATATATTTTAATACTGAAAATGGGGTTAGGTTTAACAGCGTGTCAGCTGTTACAACTCCGGACATTGCTGCATCCAATGGTACAATACACATAGTTGATGCTGTAATTCCAATCCCTTCAGTAGTCTCTCATGCTGCAGCCAATCCAAATTTTACTAGCTTGGTAGCCGCTTTAGGCGCATCTGACATTGATTTAGTAGCGTTGTTGTCAGAAGAAGGACCTTACACCGTTTTGGCACCAGATAACGCAGCGTTTACAACCTTTTTAGATGGGGCTGCCTTAGGGGATGTAAACCCAACTGCTTTAACTCAAATACTATTAAATCATGTTTTAAGCAAAACAGTTTTATCTACAGACCTTACTGCTGCAGTTGCTGGTTATGACCTTACCAATGCTACAGGTGCTGAAATGAACCCAATGAGTATCTATTTCGATACTACGGACGGTGTAGTTTTCAATGGTATTTCAGAAGTTACGACTGCTGACATTGTTGGAAGTAACGGAATCATCCATGCGGTTGACGCAGTAATCGATTTACCAACAATTGCCACATTCGCTACAGCAAATCCTGCTTTAAGTGGTCTAGTTGCCGCTATAGTAAGAGCTGACGAAGGAGACAATGTTATCAACTGGTTGCCTGCAATATCA
>CAZMUV010000159.1:0-3731 GCA_964569345.1 uncultured Maribacter sp.
ATTTCAAAACAAAGACTTCCGCTTAGGATAAAAAATAATTCATCTTCATTTTTATGATTATGCCAAGGCACTTTATCGCCTTTTATTTTAACTAGCTTAATGTAAACATCATTTACTTCGCCTATGATTTTAGGTGAAAAATACTCTTGAATCTCAGTAAGTTTATTTTTTAAATTCATAGTCAAACTTTAATTATTCATTAAAACTTTCATTGATTTTTTTGACAACACCTTCCTTATTAATCTTTTTAATAATTAAAAGTCCAATTATAAAAAGTGGTAAGGTCAAAATTATTGGGGCAATAGAGTATCCTGTTTGCTCTACCATTTCAAATCCAGGTAGAAAAGCAATAGAAAACGAAAAATTAATAAGTCCATGAGTTATTGCTACAGGAATAATTTTGTTGGTTTTTAATACTAAAGCGCCAAAGAAAAAACCAATAAACGTAGCAAATACTACTTGTATTAAAACAGCTGAAGTATTATCGTTTTTTGTAAGATTAACAAGATGAAACAATCCAAAAACGAGTGCTGGAATGAATACGCCAATAAATACACCTTTCTTTCGATTGACATTTGCTTTCAAAAAAAAGGACTGCAACAAACCTCTAAACAAAAATTCTTCCGCAAACCCAACAGTTAAACAGGCTAATAGCAAAAGCAATACATTAAACAATTCTAATTGAGAAAAATCTTTAGAGATTACACTTAAAACACCAAGTATAATTAAATAAATGGGTATAAGATTTAAAGACTTGATTCTCCAAGAGTAGGATGCAGATAAACCAGCAATACTTTTAATTCTTAATTTCATAATAAGGTAATTGCTAATAAAAAACACAATACTCATTTTAATTCCCAATTGAACATACTCTATTTCAAAATCTGAAAGTGAAATTTTTGATAGTACATTATCTAATGGAATTAAAAACAAAAGACTCATCAATACAAGTGCAATTATTGAAACTAAAAAGGGAGATAAGGTTTTTATATTTTTCATAATATGTAGTTTCATATTTTGTACAAAGAAAGTCTTTTAATACCTTTGTGTCAAGTACTTACATATTTGTATACTACATACTAAAAATATAGTAATACTGATTATCAGTTATTTAAAAGTTAAATAAAATGAATAAAAAAAAAGAAGTAGCTCATTGTGCAGTAGATTATGCCTTTAAAAGAATTGGTGGAAAGTATAAAGGAAGAATACTTTGGGTAATTAGAGATGGTTGTTTGAGATACGGAGAACTGAAAAGAGCGATTATTGGAGTAACTCCCAAAATGTTGACGCAAGTTTTAAGAGAATTGGAAGAAGATGAGTTGGTTTTGAGAAAAGTATACAAAGAAGTTCCACCAAAAGTTGAGTACCATTTAACTGCAACCGGTGAGGAATTGATACCGTTCATTAAACAGTTAAGAAGTTGGGGTGAAAAACAAATGTCTCGAGATTAAACTATTAAATTATTTAGGAGGCAAAAGAGACCTTTTACGGGACTAATTTGGTATTACTTCCTTCCAATAGGATCTAGGAGTAATACCCATGGTCTTTTTGAAATAGGTATTAAAAACGGTTTTAGAGTTAAAACCACTATCATAAGCCAATGCCAAAATGGTCAAGTCACGTTGTGAAGGATCTGCAACTTTCGATTTAAAAGCTTCTAAACGATACAAGTTCACGAATTCAGAAAAATTCATATCAAATCCCTCATTGAGTAGTTGTGATAAATAGTTCGGCGGAATTTCAAGTAACTCGGCCATTGTACGAAGCGTTAAATCTGGGTTAAGATAAGGTTCTTCAACCAACATTAAATGCTCTAATCGGTCGTGATATTGCTGTAGTTCTTTTTTATCGAGCAGGGATTTTTTATACTTTCTTTTGGGACTCTTGAAGGCCGTTCCGTCTCCCAATGCTCTTTTCATCAACTCTTGAAAACGTGAATTTGAATGAAGCGGTTTCAATATAGGTTCTGTGTAAAGCATCAATATTCTGGGTAATCTAAACTCCATGCCTTTCTCAATAAACCCAATGGCGGCTTTGTGATTGCCGTTCATGGTATGACAGAGTATTAAAAAGAAAAGGGCACTCCCTATAGAATCTGTTTGCAGATAAGTTTCCAGTTCCGCCATACCTTCTTCTGCTTTGGCCATATTTCCCATTGCAATATGCGCCATGGTAGCGCCTCCCAATTTTGTCAAATTCCCAGGTCCTAAGGAAGATAGATTTTGAAAGTAATCCAAACCTTCCTTAGAACGACCTTGCAGTACTAACATACTCCCTATATAGAGAGGAGGAAAAGGCAGATCGGGTTTTAAGCCAAGGGCTTTTTCAAATAAAGGAATGGCTTGTTCATACTTTTCCATTAGATAAAACAAAAATCCTTTGTAGTGAATATTCATCGCCGAGAAAGGATCCAGTTCAAGTGCTTTGTCAATATAATTTTGAGCCGCCTTTAGTTTCCCCTCTAGGGTAAGTGTATTTGAGAACGTCAGATAGATTTCATCGGAGGGTCGAATTTCCAAGGCATTGTTCAGATGCCGATACGCACCTTCCAAGTCCCAGTTTTGCCAGCAACTGATCCAAGCTAAGTTGAGTTGCGATTCTGGTAAGCTTTTATCTAGTTCGAGAGCTTTGTCCAAAAATGGTTTAGCCTTTTGAAAAGCTTCAAAGGCAGGCAACAATCCCATAGTGCCTAAAAACGCATACCCTTGGTTGATATCTAAATAGGGCAAAGGGAAATTCGGCGCTTCTTGTATTACCTTCTCAAATATAGCGATGGCTCTTTCCGTCTCGGGTAGGGTCAATTTCATCAAATGATACCGCCCTTTTAGGTATTTCTTATAAACATCCACAGGAACGTCGGGGGAATCTATTAATCGGTCTTCCAAATCAAAATGACCTATATGCTCCCGCAACTTATCCGCAATCAATAGGCTTATTTCATCCTGTACGGCAAAAATATCGTTAATGGAACGGTCAAAGGTTTCAGACCAAAAATGAAAATCATCGACCACATCTATCAATTGTGCAGTAATTCTCATTTTGTTGCCTGACAAACGAATGCTGCCTTCTAGAATAGTGGAAACATTCAAGGCTTCCCCAATATTCGAAATCGGGATGTTTTTATTTTTGAAATGGAAGGAGGAAGTCCGAGAGGTAACCTTTAGCCCTTTAATTTTGGAAAGTGCGTTAATGATTTCCTCTGTCATTCCGTCCGAAAAATATTCGTTCTCTGTATCGGAACTCATGTTGACAAAAGGAAGCACCGCAATAGTCTTGGTTTCTTTCTTTGGAACATCTTTGAGTTCCGAGCGTTCGGGAACTTTTATTCCTTCATTGGCAATTGCAAAAACTTCAACGGGCTTTGCAATGTTTTTTAGTTCAAAATAGCCAAGAGATTTCGTAGTAAGCTGTCGTTGATTTTTAAGTTCATCGTTCAACTTTCCTGATATGAGAATTGAACCTGCAACGCCTAAAGATTCGATTCTGGAGGATAGGTTCACGCCGTCGCCATACACTTCCGTTCCGTCAAAAACAATATCCCCTAAATGTAGCCCAATGCGAATGGGTACAGGTTTTTCTCTTTGTAAAGCCTGTTGAATGTCAATGGCGCATTCCACCGCTTTTACAGCGCTTGAAAACGTGCTTAACGTTCCATCTCCGTAGTACTGCACTATTTCGCCAGCATGTGTATCATGGTTTTCTTGGAAGGTAGAGCGATGGCGTGTTCTCAT
>CAZMUV010000160.1:0-3725 GCA_964569345.1 uncultured Maribacter sp.
AATTTGGCGTCAAAGGGATCTCCCAACCAGGTAATGGAACTTCCAGGTCTGATGTTAAATTTACGAGACACCAAATTATAGAGGTTGGTCTGATAAAAGCCATTATTCAATTCATATCTACCGTTCAGACCAATAGTTCCATTGGGGTCTATATTAAGTTTAAAGTTCGCATCTCCCTGTACTTGCAGGCGGTCATCCGTTCTTTGGTCTAAAACGATATTAAATACCACATCTTTAGCAATTTTTAAGCCCAGATCAATATCAAAGCCTTTTATCCTATTTGAGGTTTCCTCTTGCTCGTTTCCGGTCAGGATGTCGTCAGGATTTTCCCTATTTACAAAAATAACCACTCCATCACGCTCTTGAATATCGAGCTGTTCTTCGGGTACTACATAGGTGAGTTCGGTCCCTTTTCGAATTCCTATTTTTCCACGAACTCGTGGAAGGCTAAGGTCGCCAGATATTTGCACATCAGTATCCGCGCTAACAATACCATAGTATAGTTCGTTATCTTCCAAAGTAGCATTTAGCAAACTAAAATTTTCAGTTTTAAAACTGAGGTCAAAACTAGGGTTATACCACGTTTTTGTCCCGACGTTTCCATTTAAGGTAAGCGAATTTCCGTTGGTATCTTGAATAGCAAATTGGTCTAGTGAAATTTTGGTATCATCAAAAACGATGGTCTCCGCACCTATCTTAAAGGTCACATTCAACGGCACCACTTTCAAAGCCGTTTCATGAAAAGAAATTTGGCCTTGATACACAGGATCTTTCAAAGTACCATCAAATTTCAGTTGTCCAGAAAGATAGCCTTTAGCTTCGGCGATTTCCTCTAAAAAAAAATCTTGAATAAACTGGGTCTCTAATTTTTGTAGGTCAAGGTTCATATCCAAGTTTGCCCCTTGGGCCGAAGCGGTATACTTTCCGCTCAGGTCTACATCGATACCACCATCCTTGAGGGCCATATTTAGGGTGTAGTTTGAAGAAGTGTTTGAGGTAGCATCTATTGAAAATTTGCCCACAGGATTTGTTAAAAGTGCTAATTCATCGATGGTAAGATTGGCAATTACACCCCTGGCCCCGAAAGGGTTCTCCAAAATAAGACGGCCTTGTAAAATACCTGAGGCCAGTTCTTTATCGGGATTAAAGAAACTCAATAAGGCTTGTAGTTGAAAGTTCTCAAAAAGTAGCCCAATATGGTCTTCCTGAATTTCGGGGACTGCTCCGCTCAACTCCATTTTCTGATTATCGCTAGATAAAATCATATGTTCAAAAAACAGGTAGTCCTTGGAAAAGACCATTCGATTTTCAGAAGGAATCGACCAGTTCTTTTTATTGAAGGTGAGTTCCTTCGGATTTATGTGAAGCTGTAGGGTATCTTTTCGCAGGCTCATTTCCGCTGCTAGCTGCACCAATGCTTCGTCTTCATCAAACGAAACAAATTCTAAAAGAAGTTCCTTGTTTTTCAGGTTTCCAGTAAGCAGAGTTTTCTTGATGTTTATGGGTTTATATGCAAGACCACCAATCGATGTGGAGAAATCGAGATTTTCTGCATCTCCATTCAGACTGATTTTTAGGCTGTCTAGAATACTGGATTCGTAGGCTGCAGCGGGTACTTCTAAGGCTGCATACAACTTTTTGGAAACAGCGTCAAAATTTGCGTGCAAGGTTACCGTATCCAGTTTTTCGAGGCCTTTAAAAAACACCTCGGTCAATATTGGTTCAGGGGTTAGAATCGCATTCAGTTGCACTCGGACCGAATCAGTTTCTGCGTTTGTTTCCTGTGCATCAGAGAAATAACTTCGAAGTTGCCGTTCTAGTGCATTAGTAATCTTTTCAGGAGAACTATTGGCATCAAGATTGCCATTCAAAAAACCACTAGAAACCTCCAACTGGGTAACCGTGCTATCGATATGGGCAATTAAATCAATAGCCTTGGTCTTGTACGGTATTTTATCCATTACAGCGACACTGCCCGATAAACTAGCATTCAAATCAAAATCTTCTGACGTACCTGTAAAAAGCACTTTTACACCAGTTCGCACCTTTATGTCATTGGTTGCCAGTTTCAATGCCTGTAGATCTGCTCCTTTCAGTTCCAAGTCCATTTGAATAGCGTAGGCCGTAGTATCCAATTGTATATCCACTGCAGTGCTAAAGTCGAGATTCTCGTCTTTATAGCTTAATGCCACATCTCCCGTGCCATTGTTGATTTTACCGTCTGCAGCTATATTTTTGTAGTCGTATCCATTGTATTGAAAGCGGGAAATATTTGCTGTAAAATCAGCTTTCAAGCTAGTGAGTGAAGTACCGCTAATGGAACCATATGTGGTAAGTGATACTGCTCCAAATTCTTCATTTTTCAACAACTTGTTGAGCCGTAAACTGTCGATGTCCAATCTTCCATTAAAGTTAAAATTGTTCCTAAAATTCAAATTCCCAACCAGACGTGCATTTCCTTCAGGAATTTTGACCGTAGCATTCGCAATAAAATTTTGAAAGCTACCCTGTGCTGTAACGTTCAAGTTCACTTCTTCTGGAATAGCAATACCCAAAGCCTCCTCCGAAACAAATAACAATACATCACTGCGCGAGGTTAGTCCATCAAGATTACCAAGGTCAAAGGACAATGATTTTACGTTCGTAGGATTGCTGATTGTGCCGGTTAGGGCAACAGAAGTTCGGTTACCCCATTGTAAGCGTGTCTTATCAAGGGTTATTTTTTCCAAGGTTCCCTTTGCAAATAATTTACCACGGAATCCGTGTTGCTTTGCATTATCTACATAGGTGTTAGCCGCTAAGGCTGGTTGAAAGAAAAAGGCATCCTCCAATCCAAACCTGAGCATCGGTACCTTAACCTCCACTTGTACCCGTTTTGGGTTATTGAAGAGTTGATTAATTGAAGCATATTTCAATGCTATCTCTCCCATGATTGCACTATTACCGGTGACAAATGAAAAATTATTCAGTTTTGAGGCTGTATCTCCCAAACGGGATTCAAAAGTCATACTCTGGAGAAGAAAACCACTGTTCTCTAAAAAGGACAATGCTTCTACATTCAGATTCGCCAGCTTTGGTTCATAGGTAAGGTTATTGGCGTTAAAACTAAAATTTTGTAAGGAGATGGCGTTGGGATTAAACACCCCTTTACTAGATTCTATATTTCCCCTTCCATAAAATAGCGTATTGTTCTCCATGTCAATTTCCAATGCGGTGATAATGAACGCTGGCCATTGAAAATCAGAGAAATTTTGATTTGTATTCGAAGCTTGTGCTGCCCTTTTTATTTTCTCAATTTTTACGGAAATCTTAGAATTGTTCAGTGTAAAATCTTCAACTTCATACGTAGTTTTAGCAATGTCTGCTGCGAAGCTATGTACAGAAAATTCACTTAGGTCCGTTTGAATCTCCAGGTCATTGGGTTTTGAACCATAATTGGCCTGTACGTTTTCAAGGCTTAAATTATCAATTAAGATATGGGGAAGTACTGGGGTTGCTATACCATCAGTGGTGGGTATGGCTTTCGTCTGCTCGTAGGCTAATTGAGAATTTTGGATTTCCAAATTATCCACTGCGAAATACATAGCTTTCAAATCTACTTCATCAACCTCAAGAAGTAGATTGCCACATATAATTTTACTATCAATACCTAGAAATGCATCGGTATAGTCCACATCAAAATCTTTGAGTGCTATGCTTCCAATAGCCAATTGGAAAGGTTCAGC
>CAZMUV010000161.1:0-3699 GCA_964569345.1 uncultured Maribacter sp.
CTTCGTTCTAGTACCTTGCTGCCCTTGCCTTGTTCCTTTTCAATAAAACCTTCTTTCAATAATTCGTCCAAGGCTTTTCTGGCAGTAGTTCGTGTTGTTTCAAACTGTTCGCAAATATCGTTTTCCGATGGTAAATAACTGCCTACGGGATATACCCCTGTTTGTATGCGCTTCTTTATGAATTCGTGAATTTGGAAATATTTTTTAGTAGCTTTCAATCCTTATTTTAGTGTTAATCCATTCAATTGAATTTTAAATATAACTATTAAATCACCCGAAACAAGCCTAATTGTATGGTATAAGAAAAGGGATAGCCGCCCTTCGTGTTATTTTTGTATTTGTAAATGAACACAGTAGGGAAATAATCAGATTTAGACTTAAAGGATGTATTTATAGGTAGTGTATTAGTTTAAAAAGTTACTCAATTATTGAATGTCACCACCTACCTGAAGCCCGCTAGGAACAGACTCAGGAATCTCTTTATCAAAACTATCATCGTTTAATGTATTTAAAAACGATATGATCAAAGACATTTCCTTAACACTAAGTTCAAGCTCTCTTACAAATGGGTCATATCTTTTAGGAGATATGTTTTTGTTGCGAATCTTTCCATTGGAAATATCCTCGTAAAATTCCAAGACACGCCTCAAATTTTGGAAACTACCATTGTGCATGTAAGGTGCGGTAAATCTGAGATTCCGTAAAGACGGGGTTCGGAACGCAAAGGTGTCTGCTACACCAGCATCTGGAATCTCTAATTTATTATTTTCAGGAGCTCCCATAACGTGTAATTTGTAGTCTGAAAACATAGGGCCATTGTGGCAATTTATACATCCTACAGATTTAAAAAGTTCCATACCTTCTTTTTCTGAAATAGTTATAGCATCTCGCTTGCCTCTCTTATATTGGTCAAAACGCGAATCGTTACTAATAATAGTTCGTTCAAAGGTGGCGATAGCCTTGCCTAAGTTTTCTACGGTAACCGCATCTTTTTCGCCAAATGCCTGCTCAAAGAGTTTTTGATATTCAGGTATATCGTTTAATCGGTCAATTACGTTTTGCAGTATCTCTATTTCGGTAATCCCATGACCTCGCATTTCTTCAAAGGCCTTAATAGGTTCCAATGCTTGGTTCTCTAGACTTTTAATTCTCTTGTCCCAAAACATAGTGGCAGTTTCCGGATTATACCTGTTGTTCTCATTTATTCCGTTAAAGGCGGCGTTGATTATAGTTTGGGCATTTCGTTTTACAAAGGGAATATCGTTAGGAACATTAAATTTACGTTTACTACCCAAGCCTTTAGAGTTAGGGCCTATGCTAATGTCTAAAAATTCTGTATACCCATTTTTAGGATGGTGGCAGGTAGCACAGGCCACATCTTTGTTTCCTGAAAGAATAGGGTCAAAGAAGAGCAATTTCCCCAATGTTTCTTTTGCTTCTGATGCGGGATTGTTTAATGGTGTTTTTACTATTTCAGGTAGGGCCGATATACGTTTAGAAGCACTTGGTTTCTCTAAGGTCTTTTTTTGTTCTTTTGTCCCATCTTCACAGTTCGCTATGCCTAAAACTAAAAGTAGATAAAAAACGATGTTTTTTGTTCTGAGCATAATGGTTTGCACCTTCAATATTTAAAAATAGTTATTTTCAGGTCAATTAAATAATTTGAAATTAAATTAGTTTCCTTCAAAACGTTTCATCCATTCCTTACGTTCCTTACTATCATAATCTTGTTTTGACTGAATAGGAGCTATATGATGTTCTTGCAGTGGAATTAAGGATTGTAAAGGTAAATCCACAGGGTTTTTAGGAATATATGCGGATAGAACTTTTAATGTTTCTTGATATTCTGGATCATTATTTAAATTAGTCCACTCATTCGGGTCTGTATCAAGATTGTATAGTTCCCTGCTATCATCTATGTACTGGATATAATGCCAGTTTTTATACCGAACGGAGTAACTTCCGTAATCATAGGTGGTAATTATGGCTCGATCATCTAATTGTTTAGGATTTTCTAAAACAGAAACTAAGCTTTTACCATCTAAATCTTTTCTGTGAGGCAGGCCACTTAACTCAATTAGGGTTGGGTAAATATCAATTAAGGAAGCCAAACTATTGGTATTGCCATTGGCACTGCCAGATGGAATCACGTTCTTTATTTTTGGAGATTTGAACATCAACATGCTTTTGTTGACGTTTTCCCAAAGTGCAAATTTTCGCCAGTGCTCTTTCTCGCCTAATTGCCAACCATGGTCGGACCATAAAACCACAATAGTATTATCAGCATAAGAACTTTCTTTTAAGGCTTTAATTAAATTTCCGAACATAGCATCTGCATAGGCCATAGAAGCTAAATAGCCTTGTACTGCTTTTTTTTCTTGTTGTGCAGCCAAAACATGAGCATGGTAATTGCCACCACGTTCAATAATTTCTTTCTTTGCAAAGTCACCTATATCCTTCAAGTCATCTGATTTTGTAGCTGGAAGTTTGATGCTGTCCAATGGGAATAAATCAAAATATTTTTTAGGTACATACCATGGCACATGCGGACGATAAATACCACAAGCAAGAAAAAATGGCTTATCATGTTTTTGTGATAATTGTTCTTTTATGAAGCTTACACTCTGGTAATCTGCAGTTTCATTGTCTGCTATATCTAATGGTCCCCAATCGAACATTTTGTACATATGCTTAAATTGCGGCATGTTTAAAGGTCGTTGGTCAGGTAGGTGTTCTTTAGGCATGGGTTGTGCCTTTGATGGGAAATAGGCGTCCCAACCTGCAGTATCAACTTGCGTGTAATGATAAATCTTCCCTGCACCAGCGGTGTAGTAGCCATTTTCCTTGAAATAGCTATTTAAGGTAGGGTTGGAAGTCATTTTAGGGATTTTACGCCAATCTTGATAGTTAGAGTATAGTCCTGAGGTATAGGTGTGATATCCCGTTAAAATGGCACCTCTTGATGGGTTGCACCCTGGGCTCGCACAATAGGCTTTGGTAAAATTTACGGCTTCTTTACTAAAAGCCATTAGGTTAGGAGTACGTGCTTGGCAATTGCCGCCTAAGGGCTCAATCCAATGATTTAGGTCATCAATGGAGATAAAAAGAACATTAGGTTTTTGTGGTGTTGGGATTTTTACTTCTTTTTCTCCGCATCCGAGAAAGCAGACTCCTATACTAATTATTGAAATTATTTTTTTCATGCTTTGCCCTTTAAAACATAAAACCATTCGGTTGATTTCCAGTAAAGCTATTAAATTAAGAAGTATCAAAAATGATAAGAAATAAAAAAGAACTTATGTATTAGTTATGAAAATATTCGTAATTAACTTTTGAAACACTTTTCGATAGTAATGCTTTTGAACCCTTGATTTAGACAAGGTATTTGTTTTAAACTAGCAAGAAACAGTCTACAGTTGACTTGTTGTGAAATCAAAAAACCCTCATTATCAGTTGTTTAAAACTAAATAATAAGGGTATTTGTACTCGAGATGGGACTTGAACCCATACGGACTAATGTCCATTGGATTTTAAGTCCAACGTGTCTACCAATTCCACCACTCGAGCTCCTCTTACCTTAATGAAAAGGTATGGACAAAAAAAACGCCGACAAGCAGCGTTTTTTTGAGCGAAAAAAGGGATTCGAACCCTCGACCTCCACCTTGGCAAGGTGATGCTCTACCCCTGAGCTACTTTCGC
>CAZMUV010000162.1:0-1063 GCA_964569345.1 uncultured Maribacter sp.
TTATGAAACGGAGAGATTTTATGATTAAAACTGCGGTGGCCTCTGCCACTACGCTATCCTATTCGCAGTTATATGCCAATATTTATAAAGAAATGGAGCGTACAAAAGTGGAAACCAATTATGACGCCATTGTTCTTGGTGTTGGCAGTATGGGTGCCGCAACCTGTTACCAGTTGGCTAAAAAGGGCTATAAGGTGCTTGGATTGGAACAGTTTGATATTCCGCACGAGTTAGGTTCACATGCCGGGCAAAGCCGTATCATCCGCAAGGCCTATGGTGAGGCATCGGACTATGTGCCCTTGTTAGAAAGGGCCTACGAAAATTGGAACACTTTAGAGTCGGAAACAGGCCATCAAGTGTACTATAAAACAGGATTGGTATATTTTGGGGCCAAAACCGAACCGTTTTTGGAAACGGTAAAACAATCGTCCTCTCAATATAAAATTCCAGTACATTCACTTACCCAAGAAGAGTGCCAGCAAAAATACCCTCAGTTTCAACTTCCGCACGATTTTGAACGCTTGGAAGAACCGGATGCCGGTCTGTTGACCCCAGAACGGAGTATTCTTCTTTTTGCCCAGCAGGCATTGGCCAATGGTGCCGTTATACGCACAAAAGAAAAAGTGCTGGAATGGGCCCGTAAAAACGGAACCATTACCGTGAAAACCGATAAGGGTACGTACCAAACAAAAAAGTTGATTATTACCGCAGGCCCTTGGGCAGGAGAACTTATTCCCAATCTCGCACCAAAATTAAAGGTGACACGGCAGGCATTGGCTTGGGTACAGCCCAAAAAATGGGAGCGTTTTGAACTTAATACATTCCCGTGTTGGAATATCATGCATAAGGGACATGACTTTTACGGATTCCCCATTCTACCCGTTGGTGCCTTTGGCGGGCCCTTAGGGTTGAAACTTGCCCTGCATTATCCAGGTGGGGATGTCACCGACCCAAATAGGGTAAACAGAAACACAAAAGAAGCAGATGAAAATGTGCTCATCCAATTTTTAAATGAGTTTATACCGGATGGCTATAAACATACCCTTGAGATGAAAACCTGTTT
>CAZMUV010000162.1:1163-3601 GCA_964569345.1 uncultured Maribacter sp.
CTCGCAGAAGGCAAGACCACCAAATACTTCAAATACGCCATTGGTGAAATTGTGCTTGTGGTTATTGGGATTTTAATTGCGTTGCAAATTAATAATTGGAATGAAAATCAAAAGTCAAAAACAACAGAAATTTATGTTTTAAAAGAAATATTGAGCAATCTAAATGAAGATGGCATTATCTTAAGTAAGATTGTAGAACAAAGGCAAAAAGCGAAAATATCAATTGCAGATATGCTCAACTATTTACAAACAGAACATATTAGCAAAGACACCCTAGAAAAAGACATGTTATGTTTTTTAACCTTCGAGCGATACTTTCCTATAAACAATGCTTATGAGATTCTAAAATCTAAAGGATTACAACTTTCTAATAATAAATTAACAACCCAAATATCTCGTTATTATGATTATGAACAGAAAAAAATGAACAGAAGTATTTTAGACATCGAAAATGCTATTATAACTATTTTAGAAGACAGGTCTGGTATTGCTAGATTCATTGAATCGCTGACCTTAAATGAAACTATAAACATACCGAATTACGACGATGCTCAATTAAAAAAAGAAATCTATAGGGAAATTGTACCGTTTAAAAACAATAACATAGGAACACTAAATAAATTAATCGTGTTTTATGAAAACAATCAAGCCCTTAGAGTTGCTATTGAAAAAGAGCTTAAATTATTAGATAAGTAGCTATGATTAAAATTTTTAGAAAAATAAGATATAACCTTATGGAAACAGGGAAAACAGGGAAGCCTGCCTTGCCTGCAGGCAGGTACTTTAAATACGCCATTGGGGAAATTGTGCTTGTGGTCATTGGGATTTTGATTGCTTTGCAGATTAATAATTGGAACGAGAACAGAAAAGACAGAATTGAGGAGAAAGCTATTTTAGAAAACCTTTTGGAAAATTTAATTTTAGCCAAGCAGCAATCAGAATCGTTAATTTCGGAAGAAAAGTGTTTAAAACAATTACTCATTCACGTTCTTGGTGTTGAAAATAAAACTGTAGAAATTGAAAAGCAAACGATTTCAGATTCAATGTTCAAAAATGCGGTTTGGGATTTACAAAGTGACCTTCCTACTATAAATGCCTATGACAACTTAAAAAACACGAACAAACTAAGCCTAATTAAGAACAAAAATATCAATGAAAAGTTTAATGATTTAGACTTTAGATTTAATAAGCTAAATAACGTACTTGAAGATAGATTAAGCGTTCATCAAATACGTATCGATGATATTTTCGAGAACGACATCAATTTTATACCTATTGTAAAAACCAATGTAACAGAAATAAACATTGCAAATGAATCCATAAATAACTACTATGAAATACTGAGCGATAAAAGAACAAGGAATCTCTTAGGAATGAAACTGGACTTTACGCAAGATGTACTAGTTTTTAGAGAAAATCTAGATACTGAAATGAAGAATTTAATAGTACTTATTGAATCTGAATTGAGTAAAAAGTAGTGCAACTAAAAAATCATTTATACATCCTTTACAAAACTAAAAAATATGAAAACAAAGTTATTAGTATTTAGTGCAATAGGACTGTTAACATGCTTATCGCTAAAAAGTCAAACCCTTGATGAAAAATATGCAAAAGACGTAAAATCTATTGATGCCATTATAAATGCATATTATGATGTGATATCCGGTTCTAGCGATGACCCTTGGCAGTTTGAGAGAGACAAGTACATTCATTCGCCCAATGCCCTTATAACAAAATTAGACGATAATGGGAATGCCGTTTCGCATGCCCTAGAGGCCGAATACATTCCCATGGGATTGGTACCACGGGAAGACTTTTATGAAAAGGAATTAAAACGAAAAATGACTCACTATGGTAATATGGCCCAAGTGTGGAGCGCTTATGAAATAAGAACAGACCCAGAAATAGCATCCAATACTAGAGGATTGAGTAGCATACAACTTCATTTTGAAAACGATAGGTGGTACATTGACAGCTGGACAGCGGAAATGGAGTCTGATAAAAATGTTTTGGTAGTAGATTTCTTGAAGGAGGAATAGAAGTATTGCTATCAGTAACTCCTTATTCAACATCACTTAAAAAAAGTAAAATGGATAAATTATTTTCAAAGGCAACCAGTATGCTTATTGGAATTTTGATTGGTCAGCGTTTCACAAATAAAAACGTATTCCTCCCCTCGCCTGTGCTGAGCACGGCCGAAGTATGGTAGTGGAGTAAGGGGTGGGTACAATGATGAATAAATAAAAAAAGTAAAATCAAACCAAATGTGTTTTAAACAAAAACCAACTCGGACGTTACGGAAAATCAATTGTGAAATAATACACACAAAACCCACCCCTAACCCCTCCCAAGAGGGGAAAAGCTAGTGACTATGATTAAACTCTTTAGAGGGCCGAACGGGTATAAAAGGCCTAGAAGACCTTTTATAGTGAGGAGCC
>CAZMUV010000163.1:0-3550 GCA_964569345.1 uncultured Maribacter sp.
ATTCTCAGAAGTCTCTGCCAAGGCTTGGAAACAAAAAATTCAGTACGACCTTAAAGGGGCTGACTACAACGATACCTTGGTTTGGGAATCTCCGGAAGGTATTAAAGTGAAGCCTTTTTACCACTCGGAAGATGTTGCCGATGACCTTCCCAATATACCCTTTGTAAATCATGGTTGGCACATTGGACAAGTGATTTACGCAGGCAATGCCGAAATGGCGAACAAAGCCGCGCTAAAAGCATTGCAAAGAGGTGCGGAGCGGATACAGTTTTTAGTTCCGTCCGAGGATATTGCTGTGGCTGTATTACTTAAGGACATCGACCTAGAAAAAACAACCATTTATTTAGAGATGCAATTTCTCTCGGAGCACTTTGTACAATCCGTCTTGGATCTTGACTCAAAGGCAGCCGCTGCAGTCTTTTTTAATGTGGATATTATAGGGCATTTAGCGCGGACGGGGAACTGGTATAGCAGTCTAGAGAACGACCATGAATTCTTAGAAAAAATAGTCGAAACAAAAGGCCATCATGCTTTAAGCGTAGATGTATCGCTTTATGAAAACGCCGGTGCCAATATGGCGCAGCAATTGGGCTATGCCATGGCCCATGCCAATGAATACCTGAATTATTTGGAACAAAAAGGAAGTTTGGGTAAGATGAAAAGTATAGTGTTTAAGGTGTCCGTAGGCGGGAATTATTTCTTTGAAATTGCCAAATTTCGAGCATTACGGTCGCTTTGGAAAGGCCTAGCAGCGCTTTATGACGTGGAGTTGGATTGCCATATCGTTGCGTATCCATCCAAACGAAACAAAACACTTTACGATTATAACATAAATATGTTACGGACTACGACGGAATGTATGTCGGCCGTATTGGGAGGGGTAAATACCGTTATCAATATGCCGTATGACGCGCTTTATCATAAGTCTAATGATTTTGGAGAACGTATTGCGCTAAATCAGTTGTTACTCTTAAAGGAAGAAAGTTATTTTGACAAAGTGGCGAATGCATCTGATGGATCCTATTATATAGAAACCTTGACCAAGCAGTTGGCAGAAAAAGGCTTGGAATTATTAAAGTCGATAGAAAAAGGAGGAGGTTTTTTAAAACAATTGAAGGAACATACCATACAGGGAAAGATAAAGGAAGCAGGCAATAAGCAGCAAGAACGCTTTAACGAACAAAAAGAAGTCTTAGTAGGTACGAACAAATACCAGAACGAGACCGATAAGATGAAGAACGATTTGGAACTGTACCCCTTTGTGAAGACCAATGCCAGAAAAACATTGTTGGTGCCCGTTATAGAAAAACGTTTGGCGGAAGCCTTGGAACAAAAAAGATTGCAGGATGAGCAGAAAAAATCTAGATAATCTTAGCTTAAACCCAGCTTCGGTCACTTCAGAAAATGATGACGCTAAGTTCAATCTTGCAGCTGGGTATACTACTGCGGAAAATATTGACCTAAAAAAAACCTACTCCAAAGACGATATTAAGGATGCTGAGCATCTGAATTTTGCGGCGGGAATTCCACCATATCTTAGAGGTCCATATTCTACCATGTATGTTAGAAGACCGTGGACAATACGCCAATATGCAGGTTTCTCCACGGCACAAGAGAGTAATGCGTTTTACAGACGGAATTTAAAAGGTGGACAAAAAGGATTGTCAGTTGCTTTTGACCTACCCACCCATAGAGGCTATGATAGCGACCATGAACGTGTGGTGGGCGATGTTGGAAAAGCAGGAGTCGCCATTGATTCCGTGGAGGATATGAAAATCTTATTCGACGGCATTCCATTGGATAAGATGTCGGTTTCTATGACTATGAATGGTGCAGTACTACCAATTATGGCGTTTTATATTGTGGCCGCTGAGGAGCAAGGTGTTTCCAAGGAACTATTGGCTGGTACGATACAGAACGATATCCTAAAAGAATTTATGGTCCGTAATACCTATATCTACCCACCAAAACCTTCCATGCAGCTGGTGGCCGATATTTTTGAGTATACGAGCCAATTTATGCCGAAGTATAATAGTATTAGTATTTCTGGCTATCATATGCATGAAGCTGGCGCACCGGCGCATATAGAACTGGCTTACACCTTGGCCGATGGTTTGGAATACATCCGTACCGGACTAAAAGCCGGACTAAAAATTGACGATTTTGCACCGCGACTTTCCTTCTTTTGGGGCATAGGCATGAACCATTTTATGGAAATCGCAAAGATGCGTGCCGCACGTATGCTTTGGTCAAAAATGGTGAAGGAGTTTAATCCTAAAAGTGATAAATCACTCGCATTGCGTACCCATTGCCAGACGAGCGGATGGAGCCTTACGGAACAAGATCCATTTAATAATGTGGCAAGAACTACTATTGAGGCAGCAGCGGCCGTGTTTGGAGGTACACAAAGTTTACATACCAATGCTTTGGACGAGGCCATTGCGTTACCCACCGATTTCTCCGCACGGATTGCAAGGGAAACCCAAATCTACCTACAGGAAGAAACCAAAATAACAAAAACGGTTGATCCTTGGGCAGGCAGTTATTATGTGGAAAGCCTAACGCAGGAATTGGTGCACAAAGCGATGGAGTTAATGACCGAAGTAGAAGAACTGGGCGGTATGACCAAGGCCATAGAAGCTGGAATACCCAAAATGCGTATTGAAGAAGCGGCCGCCAGAAAACAGGCCCGAATAGACAGTACGCAAGATGTCATCGTGGGCATCAATAAATACAGATTGAAGAAAGAAGGCGCACTACAGATTTTGGAGGTAGACAACCAAGCAGTGCGCAAGGAACAGATGGAACGGTTGGCATCCATTAAAGAAAACAGGGATGCTAAAGTGGTTGAAAGTTGCTTAATAGCATTGACCAAGGCTGCTAAAAATAAAATGGAAGGGACGGGAGCTGCTGATAATTTACTAGCTTTAGCCGTAGCTGCTGCAAGGGCAAGAGCTACTTTAGGTGAAATTAGTGATGCGCTAGAGCTCGCTTTTGGAAGGCATAAGGCAGAAATTAAATCATTTACAGGCGTGTATTCCAAGGAGATAAAAAACGACGAAAGCTTTAAGAAAGCACAAGAGTTAACAGACAAGTTCGCAGAGCAGGATGGCCGTAGACCCCGGATTATGATTGCGAAAATGGGCCAGGATGGGCACGATCGTGGCGCCAAAGTAGTCGCTACGGGATATGCCGATTTAGGTTTTGATGTGGATATTGGTCCGTTGTTTCAGACACCACAAGAAGCTGCCAAACAAGCTGTGGAAAATGATGTACATATTCTTGGTGTTTCTTCTTTGGCCGCAGGGCACAAAACCTTAGTTCCTGCTGTCATAGAAGAGCTAAAAAAATATGGTAGGGAAGATATTATGGTGGTTGTTGGGGGCGTGGTTCCTAAACAAGATTACCCGTTTCTAATAGATGCGGGGGCAACCGCTATTTTTGGGCCAGGCACCAAGATAAGTGATGCGGCTATTGAGATATTGGAGTTACTGTTAGAATAATACATAGTTTAAATTAAAAGTGGCCAAACAGTTGAATGTTTGGCCAC
>CAZMUV010000164.1:0-3517 GCA_964569345.1 uncultured Maribacter sp.
ACGACCCTACGGATGATGACGGCGATGGTGATGGCACACCGGATTATTTGGACCCTGATAGTCCTATGCTGGATGTGGTTGATGACTCAGTGAGTACACCTTTAAATACATCTATAGAAATAGACATTCTAACGAATGATATTGGTGTTCCAAGTGACGGAACTATCACATTAACAGAACCATCGAACGGAACTGTTGAAATAAATGATGGAGGTACTCTGGATGATTTAAGTGATGATTCGGTAATCTATACTCCAAATGAAGATTTTAATGGAACCGACACCTTCGAATATACGATTTGCGATAATACAGGAAATTGTGACACCGCAGTGGTTACGATTATAGTAGGAACGCTTCCCTTATTCGATTTGGTTGATGATGAGGAAATTACAGATGCAGAAACTGCAATCGATATAGATATTTTCTTAAATGACTCTGGTATTCCTACCGATGGAAGTGTAACGTTTACAGGTGCTTCAAATGGAGTTGTAGTCGTTAACGATGGGGGAACCCCTGATGATCTTTTGGATGATTTTGTAACCTATACACCTAATGCTGGTTTTAGCGGTACAGATACGTTCGAGTATACAGTTTGTGACATAACGGGTAACTGCGACACAGCTATGGTGACCGTGGTTGTAAATGAATTACAAGTGCTTAAAATTGAAGTGAATCAGATTATATCTCCTAATGGTGATTTAAAGAACGACTTTTTATTCATTCGTGGCGTCGAAAATATACGAAGTAGTACGCTTAGGATTTTCAATAGATGGGGTGTAGCGGTCTACGAAGGACAAGATTATAACAATCAGAATAATGTTTTTGATGGGCGCTCAAGAGGTAGGTCTACCTTAAGCGTAGAGGACTATCTTCCTTCTGGAGTTTATTATTACATATTCAATTACACGACCCTGACAGGCGAAAATAATATCGATAGTGAGTATCTTTACATAAGCAGATAATAGCATAACCACATGAAAATCAGGAATTATTTTTTAGGGTTACTTTTCTTAGCGCTTCTCTTTATTGGTGAGACAAATGCCCAACAAGACGCGCAATACACCCAGTATATGTTCAATACCATAAGTGTAAATCCTGCATATGCGGGATCCCGTGGTCAGTTAAGTGCCGCGGCGTTATATAGGGCTCAATGGGTAGGCTTAGAGGGTGCTCCTACGTCACAAACAGTGAACATACATTCCCCGATTAGGAATAGCAAATTAGGGTATGGGATATCTGTTGTTAATGATGAAATAGGGGATGGTACGGTTCAGGAAACCTATTTTGATGGTGTTCTGTCTTACACCATTCAGGTTGCTAGGGATGCTAAGCTATCGTTTGGTTTAAAAGCAGGATTAAATGTATTGAATCTTGATTTTAATAAGTTACGGAATTTTGATGCGGAACCGGTTAATGTCGATAATATCGAAAATAGGATTTCACCAAATGTTGGTTTAGGTTTTTACTACCATACCAATAAGTTCTATGCGGGTTTATCCGCACCAAACCTTTTGCAGACCGAGCATTTTGATAATTCTGCGACCGATGCCAATTCATTACAATTCTTATCCCAAGAAAGAATTAATTTTTATTTGATAACAGGGTATGTGTTTGATTTGAATGGAAACCTAAAGTTTAAACCTGCATTATTAACAAAAATGGTAGGGGGAGCACCTTTGCAAGTAGACCTTTCTGCAAATTTTATGTTTAACGATAAATTTACGTTTGGTGCTGCTTATAGATGGGATGCTGCGGTTAGTGCCATGGCAGGATTTCAAATCTCTGACCAGTTGACCTTAGGTTTGGCATATGATAGAGAAACCACTGAATTGGGTGGTACTCGTTTTAATGATGGTTCCTTCGAAGTTTTTTTAAGGTATGAATTAGTGAAATCCTTCCAACGTTTGGTATCACCTCGTTTCTTTTAATACGAAAAGACCCATGACAAAAAAAGCACAAATACTGTTCATTATCTTTACTATCTCTGCCTTAGGCGTAACCTTGGCTCAGGAGAAGTTACTGAACAAGGGAAACGAAAAATATGAGGAATACTCGTTTAGACCTGCAATCGACATTTATAAAAGGGTTTTGGATAAAGGATTTGTTTCGGCAGATTTACTTAAAAAACTAGGTAATTCGTATTACTTCAATTCTGAATATAAAGAAGCTGCAGAAACATTTAAAAAATTGGTAACGGAATTCCCGAACGACATTGCTCCCGAGGATTATTTTAAATATGCACAAACCCTAAAAACTTTAGGGGATTATGAGGATTCTAATACAGTTATGTCTCAGTTTACCGCTATGACAACTAGTGACTCAAGAGCCAACGCGTTTACAGACGAAAGAGACTATTTAGCAGAAATTAAGGCAAATTCGGGCAGGTATGATATTTCCCCTTTTGAATACAATTCGGTCTATTCTGAATTTGCACCTGCGTTTTACAAAGACGGACTTATTTTTTCATCTGATAGGGATACTGGTAATTTTGCAAGATATAGACACACTTGGAATGCCAAAGATTTTTTGGATTTATACAAGGTCAATTCGGATAGTGTTTCTATGAATGTGGTCACCAAGTTTGGTGAAGATGTAAACACCAGATTACATGAGTCTGCTTCGGTCGTTTCAAAAGATGGTGAAACGCTATATTTTACCAGAAACAATTTTGTTCAGGGGAAATATGTTAAGGACGATAAAGGTATCATTAGGCTGAAAATTTTCCGTGCTAGAATGATAGATGGTATTTGGGGTGAAATCGAAGAACTTCCTTTTAATAATAATGGCTATTCGGTTGCAAACCCCGTGTTGAGTCCAGATGGGAAAACACTGTATTTTGCATCTGATATGCCAGGTACTTTTGGTTTGTCGGATATTTTTATGGTAACTATAAATGATGATGGCACTTTTAGTACACCGGAAAATCTTGGAGCAAATATAAATACGGAGGCAAGAGAGACATTTCCATTTGTAACTGATAACGAAATACTATATTTTTCGTCGGATGGTCATCCAGGTCTAGGAGGTTTGGATGTCTTTGCAACAAAAATTAAACGTAAGGATTTTAGCGGTAAAGTTCTTAACGTAGGTGAACCAGTAAACAGTAGAAGGGACGATTTTACTTTTATTTACGATGAGCTATCTAAAGAAGGTTACATGGCTTCAAATCGCGAGGGTGGTTTAGGTGAAGATGATATCTACAAATTTCTAGAAAAAGAACCATTGGTTTTTGAATGTGTTCAGCAGATTACCGGAACGGTTCGCGATAAAATATCGAATAATGTATTGGTAGGTGCCACTGTAAAGGTAATCAATGAAAATAACGAGGATATATTGTCCGACATTACAAATTCAGAAGGAAATTACACCCTTGTATTGGATTGTAATCAGGGAAACTTTGTTAGGGCATTAATGGAAGGTTATGTTCCTTTTGAGGAGTATATTGGCGTTTCGGATGGTAAGCCTAAGATTATAGATTTTTATTTGGAAAGGGATGTAATTACCGCAGGTTTTGGAG
>CAZMUV010000165.1:0-3456 GCA_964569345.1 uncultured Maribacter sp.
ATCAAAAATACCCCTACCCAATTCATTTAAATATTTTTTATTTCCAGTTTTGTCCCTGATGCAATAGGTGAGGTCAAATGGTTCTTTTTTACGAAGCGCCTCTTGAGTTTTATTCTGGACTTGACCTTGGTCTTCTTTAGAAGTGATATGTGAAAAATGCACCTTCCCGTCCATAAACTCTTGGGAACTATAGCCCGTTATACGCTCACATCCTTGGCTGATGTATTCAATAGTCCAATCCCTATCATTCTTGCAGCGATACACAATACCAGATGCGTTTTCCACCAACGTGCGAAGCTTTCTATCACTTTCAAAGACCGAGGTGTCGGTAGGCTTGCAATAGACTGAGGCAATGGTTTGACCCTCACTAACCGTTGGGGCTATTCTAATATCCATAGGGAACATGGACCCATCTTTTCGGAGACCTAAAATCTGTACCGGTTCCGAAACCTGTTTCTTCAGCCGGATTTTATACTCCTTTTTGTATCCCTTGGAAAAGATGACTTCTATTTTTTTATGGAGCAGCTCCCCTATTTCATAACCGAACATACGCTCGCCCGCCGGGTTGGCCTTACGAATTATACCGTCGACATCGACCACGAAGAAACCCGCCAATGAGGCCTCAAAAATGGCCTGGTACATAGCGGCATCTGTCAGTTGTTCTTTCATCTTTAGGTGTTCTAGTTTACTATAGCGCTGATTACAGAGGCTTTATGCCCCCTCCTCAGTTTCCATTCTTCGTGTTTTCGGTAATGTGTCCGGATATTTATGCTGTATAAACTCCATCAATTCTTCCCTTACCTTACAGCGCAAACTCCATGCATCGGTAGCGTTTTTTACACTAAAGGTAGTACGCAGTTTCATCACACGATCATCGGAATCGACTACTAATAGTTCTACGATATTTTTATCCCACAAAGGTTCATCCTTTAGAATTGATATTAATTTACGGCGCAGTTCCGCAACAGGAAAAGTAAAATCCACATGAAAAAAAACACTGGCGATGACGGGCTTAGAATTGAAGGTCCAATTCACAAAGGGTTTCTCGTTAAAATAGTTGAGGGGCAGTACCAACCTGCGCCAATCCCAGGTCTTGACCACCACATAGGTCAATGTCACATCTTCCACCGTACCAAATTCTCCTTCTATCATAACTTCATCGTCTATCTTAATAGGCTGGGTAAAGGCCAATTGAAAACCTGTCACTAAATTGGCAATCGATTTTTGGGCCGCTACACCTACGATAATACCAAGCACTCCCGCAGATGTTAGTATGGTCTCACCTAGTTGACGTGCGGCAGGAATATTCCATAAAATGGCCGAAATGGCAAGGACACTAATAATTACCGTAGCGATGCTCTTAATAAATCGGAGTTGTGTAAGTACCTTTCTGTCTTTCGCCTTATGATGGGGTTTAATCTTGAATTTTTCCTTAATCATTTCTTCCGCTGCTTTTAAGCAGGCAATTAATACCCAAGCAAAATTGACGATGATAAAAATCTCCGTTACGGTATACCAAAGCGCTTTGATTTCCAAAATGGAAAAAGAGGCATATAGGAACAGCAAGGGCAATAAAAACTTGGTGGGGGTCTTTAACTGTACTAGCAATTGTTCTTTTAATACAGATGGTTTTCTTTTCTGATAAAGCCTCAAGAACCAAAAGACAAGCCACCGCAGCGCCAAACCAGTTAAAACAGCCATTAGGATAACTATGGCGAATTTTAACAATGGGTTTTTTTCAACTAATTCTAAAATAAAGGATTTTATATATCGCATTTCCTCAAATGTATTCTCGTTGCTTATTTATAACTATGATATTTGTCATCACTGCGACTTGAAAAAAAGAAAGATGATAAAGGTCATTTTATTCGAGAATGTGATGGCATATTTTCGGAACTTGGACATTAAAGATACAGCATGAACACAGGTTTGGTACTTTCAGGGGGCGGAGTTCGCGGCGCTGCACATATCGGGGCCATTAAGGCGCTCGAAGAATATAACATCTACCCTACACATATTGCCGGTACAAGTTCCGGTGCTATTGTTGGGGCGTTATATGCAGCTGGTAATACATGGCAAGAAATATTGGATTTCTTTAAAACGGTTGAACTATTTGATTTAACAAAATATGCGCGTAACAAGCCAGGGTTCTTGGATACCTCAAAGTTTTATGAAGGTTTCAAAACATACTTTCCCTCAGATAGCTTTGAGAGCCTTAAAAAACCGCTTTATATTACTGCCACCAATCTTTTGGACGGTACCTTAAGAGTCTTTCATCAAGGGGAACTCATCAAACCACTACTTGCATCGGCTGCTTTTCCCGGCTTATTTGCACCTGTATCCTTTCAGAACGGCTATTATGTGGATGGCGGTACTTTAAACAATTTTCCCGTAGACCTTATCAAAGGGCAATGTGATCAAATCGTGGGAGTTTATGTAAATTCCTTTGATAAAGTGAAGATAGCCGACCTTAAACATGCCCATAATGTGCTGGAGCGGGCCTACCACATCATGGTAGCCAATGATACTACTCTTAAATTTGATGACTGTGATGTGCTAATCCGACCAGAGCGTATGGTTGACTATAGCATGTTTTCCTTCAAAAATATCGATGCCATTTTCCAATTGGGATACGAATCTACCAAGAAAAGCCTACAAAAGAATAATGTGCTTAAAGGCTAGGACAACACAGGTAAACTGTAGGCAATATATGTTTTTTAATTCCATACAAGATAATATTACTTAGCCTGAATTAGGTAATTCCGAACCAAAGGAAAAATCTCTTAATCAAAGCATCTATGGTTGGTATTGCTTATTCTTAGATATACCCAAGGAAAGTTTAGCCTTTCAAAATGATAAAAACAAAGTGTAAATAACAAAAATTCTTTAAAACATGACTATGAAAAGTACGATCACAGCAATCCCGTTATTCATATTAATCCTATTAGGAATATCGTGTAATACTAGCACAAAAAAGGAAAAAGAAAACAGCCCAACGGATATAAAAGTTACGCTGAAGAAACCTGTCTACTCAACAGATACTTTAGGTACTTCATTGCATTGGACAGCATATAAGTTTACTAACAAATTAGGAGTTGGCGGAACTTTTGATGAATTTACGTTGCAGCTAAAAACAGATTCTGGCTCGGTAGAAGAGCTACTGAACGATGCAGAAATAACCATCAATACCCTTTCGGTAAATTCCGGTAACAAAATTCGTGACCCTAAATTACGGACCTCCTTTTTTAAGGTTTTTAATACAGATATCATTTCTGGAAAAGTAATCGATGCCAAGAATGGCACTGGAATACTGGAGCTTAGCATGAATTCGATATCAAATAAGGTAGCCTATTCGTATTCTATGCATATGGACACGCTGTTACTTAGCACCCATTTGGACCTATTAGTATGGGACGGCGAGCAAGCTATAAAAACATTAAACAAAGAATGTTATGA
>CAZMUV010000166.1:0-3424 GCA_964569345.1 uncultured Maribacter sp.
ACCGTTGTTTTATCTCCCGCTTCGTTAAGTAAAAACACGAATCGGCCTTCACCATCTTCTCCTACTGAAATTGGAGGCACGACCAATTGTCGAGTACCATGTTCTTCTTCTCCGAAGTTAAATGTGATATTTGCTGCCATTCCAGAACGAATCTGTTCGGTACCATCATTTAATACAATACGCACAGGATAGGTTGCGGTATTACTGTCTACCGAAGGGGATACTTCTGTAACGGTACCGGAAAATGTTAGTTTATCCAATACGGGAAAATTTATAGTTACCTTCATATCTCGTTTAACCCTATTAATGACCGATTCTGGAAGGCCTAAGGCAATCTCCATTTCGGTTCCTGCATTTAATACCGCTATGTTTTGGCCGGGTGTAACATTCTCTTCAATTTCTGCCTCCACTGCTGCAATGATGCCATCTTCCGGAGCATAGAGAAATCCATAACGGATCTGTTCCTGCTCAATTCCGATTTTTCTTTGTGAAGACTCAAAACTTGCCTGAGCAGTTTCATAAGAGTTCTTAGCACTTTCATATTCACTAAGAGATAAACTTCCCTTTTCATAAAGAATACGGGTTCTTTCTAGGCTTAGTTTTGCCGTGTTCATCTGAGAAGAAGCGCTATTCTTAGCAGAGATGGCTGACTCATAATTTAAGCGTGCCTGTACATTATCCAATTTTGCGAGCAAATCGCCTTCTTTTACTTGTTGACCAACTTTAAGATTAAACTGAGTAATAATACCCGTACTCCTAAAACTAAGGTTGATTACTTTTTCTGTGCGAGCGGTCCCACTAAACGTACGACTGTTATCTCCTCCTAAGTACCCAACTTCTTTATACAAGACTGGGCGTATAGGTGGTTCTTTTACTACTTCCTTGTCCTTGCAAGAGGTAAAAAGAAAAACCAATATCATGGTTATATAAATACCTTTTAAATTCATAACTAGACGGTTTGTTAGTTGTTATTTTCTTCCAAAAATGTTGTGAATTTTTGAATAAAAGCCTCATTTTCAGGCTGGGTATGCATTAAAAAATAATAGCCTATGAATCGCTCTAAACGTAAACTGGCCAATAGGTAATTATAAACGGCGTTAAATCTAGCAAGGCTGGCACTTAGATAATTGTTTTGAGCATCAATCAATTGGACAATAGTAACCGCTCCATTAGAGTAGGAAGCTTGGGTTAGTTCCAAAGCTTCTTTAGCCGCTTCCTCAGAAACCTGAGATAATTCAATGTTCGATACTTCGTTAATTATGGCCAGTACTGCATTATTTACATTGGTCTCAATGGCCAATTGAGAATTACTTTTATTGATATTTAATTGTTCTTGCTGTATCTTGGCTATCTGCCGATTGATATTTTTCCTGTTTTGATCCACAATAGGAATAGAGAGACTCACACCAACATTATAATTAGTATCTGGCGCATCTGGATTAACACCAAGTCCCCATCTATTAAAATTATTGTTGTATTGGCCCTGCAATGCCAAAGTAGGTAAAAACCGACCTCCAGTATTCAGTTTAATTTGCCTACCTATCGCTGTAAGATCGTAATCCAAGGATTTTAACTCTGGGGCATTATTCTTTGCTAGTTCCACCAAAAAAGCTACAAAATACTTCCGCAATTTGGGGTCATCAATCAACTCTCGTATTTGAATATAATTATAATTATCAAAGAGTCCCGCTCCCAATTGCGCTTCATCAACATCGATATTGTAGTCAACCTTATTATTTAACAGTTGGTTCAATTCAATAAATCCTTGTTGCAATCCATTAGAAGCTTCAATCATGGCTTGCATGTCCTGAGCCAATTCACTTCTAAATCGAAGAACGTCTGATTTGCCAGCTTGACCTGCCTCAAAATTCTCTTGTGCTATTTGCAGGTTTTTCTTGGTCAGATTCATATTCGTGACCCGTATTTGTAAATTGGATTTTAAAATCAAGGCATTGAAATAGCTATTGGAAGCTTCGAAAAGACCATCTAATTGCTCTGCATTAAAACGTTGCCGTTGTGAATCCAAAAAATCTTTTTGTGTCTTGATATTCGTATTGGCATCTGGGGAGAACAGGGTTTGCGAAAGTTCAATACTTCCATCTGTAGAATATTCAGGGTTTAAGCCTAACGAAATGCCAGCAATGTTAGGATCAATATAAGTTCCAGTGGCATTGGCAGTAATTTTAGGAATGTAATTAGACCAGGCTAACTGTATGTCTTTTTCACGTAAGTCTACCTCTTTTTGACTTCCTTGAAGCGCTAAATTATTGACTAAAACATCGTTCATTACTTGAAGTAAGTCATATTTCTTATCAGAATATTTTTTATCAAATTCCCCTAAAAAATTAGTCTTGGTAATAAGGCTGTATTTAAGTGGAAGATTAATCAGTTCAGCCGTATTATAATTTATGGTTAAACTGGCATCCAAACTAAGGTAGGTAGGTAGGTTAGCAAGTTCCTCTCCTGCTACAGCTGCTTCTACGGTTAAGGCAATTCTTCTGAAGTACTGTGTGAGGTTTTGTTGCGCTTGATTTGTAGCCAATAAACCATTCTTTACCTCATCCGTATTATTAGAGGTAAACGAAGGAATTTTCAAACGAATACATTCCTCTGCTAAAGCTACTATTTCAGCTTCACTAAGGTAAAATCCCTCGGCAATATATAAGGCGTCTACATCTTCTAGACTAGTTACAATATCGTCATATGTCTCATAAGGTATAAGCCTGTAATCTGCACCAAGTTCTGCTAGCAAGTTATCAAAATAAGACTTGAAAGGAAAAATATCTATAATGGGTTCATGTATAACGATACCAACTTTTTCAAACCCCGTTAGTTCCTTTAAGGTAGTAAGGTCATAGCTATACGATTTTGGGGCAATCAAATAGGTGTAATTTGGAATACCAGAGGTGTTTTTCTCCCGATTTATCGTTAAAAAATCTTCATTCACCGCCCCGAATAAGATAGTTGGTTTGGAGAATTCTTTCTTTTCACTAATGATTTTACCATTAATTACCCCAAAGGCTAAAATAATATCCACTTCAGAATTCACCAAAGATTCATAATTAGCTGCTGCGTTGGTTATATCAAAATCGTTTGTAAGCAAGAATTCTTTAGGAAAACTAATATTCGCATCCTCTCCAATAACCGCCGTAATCTCTGATTTTAGATTCTCTAATAGTGGCGCCAGTTTGGGCGCATTAACATCTGTCAGTATTCCAATGGTATAGGTCTCCTTTTGCTGAGAGCATACCGTTAAGGTTATAAATAGAAAGAGGTAGGATATTATTTTTTTCATCCAATTGATTTAATTTCTTGTTACAAAAATCTCCTTAGCGTGCAAACTTCCTTTGCTTACTACGCTGAGCACCCTACATTGGTCTAGGACATGGAATTGAACAATAAAAAGCTACTACTTTTTAGGTTC
>CAZMUV010000167.1:0-3365 GCA_964569345.1 uncultured Maribacter sp.
GTTTGACGAGAAATAACGATAACACCAACCAGTAGTACAATCGCCAATGCAAACTGAGAAACCAATAGTATTTTATGTGTTTTGACCCTTCCTTCACCTTTCATCTTTTTATCTAAGGAGAAATTCTGAAAACGGTTTTTAAAAACGGGTTGTATTCCTGCAAATACACTCAACAAAGAAAAGAACACAATTACCCCTAAGGCAAACCAACCATTTCCTTCCAGTAAATTGAATTGGTAGCGGTCAAAAATAAACTGATTCAATTTCAGGGAACCCAATAGCACAAAAAACAAGGAAGCGAGCACTATAATTCCACTTTCCAATAGAAAATAACGGGTCATGATACGTTTAGAGGATCCCAGTATTTGGTTTAAGGCCAAAAATTTGGTGAGATAGCCCGCCATACCTAGATTTAAACTGGTGAAATTACTTAGCGAGATGAATAGCAAAATGAATGCGGCAATGGCAAGTAGGTATATATTACCCATGCTCCCGTTGGGCTCAATCTCTCGCAACAAATTAGACTTTAAATGAATCTCTTTTATATTCATTAAATGCCCCTGCATTTTTGCCTCGTTATCGATTTCAATTCCCTGCAATTCATTTAAACTTGCAGAAATCTTATCCGTTAGACCAGTAGCGTTTACCTTTTCTTTTAATAGCAGATACACATAAGCCCATCCACTAATAGCATCGACACCCGGCATAACCAATAGATCTGGATGTAAGTGACTTTGTTGTGCAAAATCTTCCATGATTCCTGTTACCGTAAAATCCGTTTCAAGTGAATTATAATGTCCTGGTGGCAGCGAAATAACCTTACCCATTGGGTTTACATCCCCAAAGACCTTTTTTGCTAGGGAACTTGATAGTACTGCAGAACCCGGTTCAGCTAAAGCAGAATTAAAATCTCCGTCTTTAAAACTAACATCAAAAACTTGTAAAAACGTGTCGTCCACGGCAAAGGCCTGCGTTATGGCATAGTGTTGTTCATCTTTTAAAATGAGCTTATCTCGCAATGGCATCAATCGCACGGCAGTTTGGATTTCAGGAATTTGCTTTGCGAGTTCGGGTATTGTTTTTGAATCTGAGATGCGTGCAAACTCGTTTCCTTCAAAAATCTCTGGATGGGTGATGGTTAGCCTATATATCTTGTCAGCATTCGTATGGGCCTTGTCATAACTGAATTCGTTTTTTAAGAAAAGTGCAATAAACAGCAAACCACATAATCCTAAGGATAAGCCCACTAGTTTAATTCCATTTAAAACAGGTCGCTTCACTATATTTCTTAGTGCATATTTTAAAAGCATAGTTTTCTTTTTATTATTCTAAAATTAGCCATTTTATGTTGACTTGGGTGGTGAGGTAACTAAGGTTTGAACTTTAAATAGTGCTAGGCAAGTTAAATAGGTTTAAAACAAAGTAGTCTTACTTAAAAATCTCCTTGCCTACATTAATATCATTTATAACCCCATCGATATAGGATACAAAATTTTTATCCTTGGTCTTCGTTTTAGCGGATTCGCAAAACTGTATTGCCTTTTTCTTATTTCCAGTATAAAAATAACCGCTTACCATTCCTAAATGGGCATATACATCGTCTGGATAACTCTTTAGGTTCATTTTAAAAATATCAAATGCTTTTTTGTGTTCGTCATTGCGGTTTAAATCAATACCATAGTTAACCAAATCTTCAGAAGAACCTATCGGAAATGCTCTTTGCATTACGGAATCTGCTTCTTGCTTTCTATTCAGCTTATCTAACAGTCCTGCATACGTAGATAAGGTTTTAAAATTAGCTTCTCCAAAATAACTATTGATAGAGCGATCTGCCCAATCCAAACCTTCTTCTAAATTCATATCATTTACCAAACAATAATTGGCTGCGGTATGTAGATTTTGCCAATAGCGATAAAAGATGCCAGAATTGATCTCCTTCCTAAAAGATTCAATTTGGGTCTTTTTAATATCGACGGACACCGTAAAAGGAATCCTTAGCTTTTCCCAATCCAAAGCCACTACGGCCGTGTTCTCTGTTTGCTCAACAAAAGAAAACGTAAGTCTTTCTACAAGTGAATCGAGTTTTTTAAGGGGGACATCCACTCTCAAAACATCATCTTTTTCAACGTAATAGAAACTACCCCAAGCGGTATTAAACTTGGAAAATATCAAGGTTGCTTTTTTAACGTCCATCGCAATAAAGAACCCATACTTTCCCTTGAGTAATGGCTGTCCTTCGATAAGTACATCAGTAGAGAACTCTATAGTCGTGTTTTCGTTTGCACCCGCACGCCAAGGCGCGGCTTTACTAGTGCCATATCCTAAATCGGCAAAACCATAATGCACTAATTGCCCCCAAATCTTCCCTTCTCTGCCATTAACAGCAGGTCTCGAATAGTCAATCGTTACCTCGGTATTGCTTATGTGTTCGGAGACCTTGGCCTGTTTATTACCATCCCTAGGCAGTGTAATCTGTGCTTGGACACCTAAAATGCATAGAAAAAAGAAGAAGACTGTACCGAGTTGATTTTTCATATTCGTTATTTTAAGTTGTTTTAATAATGGCTTACCATGATAGTCTTATTACTATGTGTTTACCAGTACTACCTAAGTAATAGCTAAAATAAGTTTATCTCCCTTTTGTTTTTGTGCCGCGCTACCGGTTTCAGAAAAGACCTTATTCTATTCCATCCTTAAACTTTTTATTGGATTCTGTTTTGCCGCTTTAATCGCTTGGAAACTAACCGTAAGTACCGTTACTCCCATGGCGCCGAACATAGCCAATGCAAAAATCCACCATTGTAGAACTACTCTATATGGGTATTCCTGTAGCCATCCATTCATCACATAATACGCAATAGGTATGGCAATAAAACAGGAGATGATTATCAATTTTAAAAAGTCTTTAGAAAGCATATTCCATACATTAAATACAGTTGCGCCTAATACTTTACGCACACCTATTTCCTTTGTGCGCTGTTCAGCTACAAAAGAGGTTAATCCAAAAAGTCCCAAACAACTAATTAAAATAGCCAAAGCCGTAAAGATTCCTGATAAGGTTCCTATTCGTTCTTCAGAAGCAAATTTCTCTCCATATTGGTCGTCTACGAATTGATATTCAAACGGGACATCTGCAAAATGTTCCTTAAATACACGTTCTACAATAACCAAATTCTGACTGGCACTTTGCTTTGGATTTAAGCGCAAGTTATAATAACTACCATTATCGGAGCGGTCATACACATACATGGCCTGTTTTACAGGTTCATAAGGCGACTGTGCAATCATATCCTCTACTACGCCAATTATTTTTAAAGGTGGGTTTGGGTCTTCATCGCTATCATCCTTTAATAATTGTCCTATGG
>CAZMUV010000168.1:0-3359 GCA_964569345.1 uncultured Maribacter sp.
AACTAACCCATGCTTTTATTGATGGTAGAATGATTTCTTTAGAAACGCACCAAACGGAGCTTTGGAAACGGTATTCAGAGAAGTACGAAGGAAAAAAATAAAACGGTTTTGAAATAAAGGCTTTGGTGACGAAGCAAGCAGTTTGTTTCAAGCCGAAAATCGCAAACCAACAAAGCATAAATTATTTCTAGAAAGCCCGGCAATTGTCGGGCTTTTCTTTTTTTTAGTTTGAAGAATTAACTGTCCGTTTTTATCCCAAGGGTATAAATGTATTTTCGCATAAATATAAATACCAGAATTACTAAGAGGGTCCATAGGGTAACCAGTATCGGAGACCCTAAAATCCAATAGGTATCCAAAACTCCATATTGCAATAGTGTATTCATTCCCCCTAGCACAACAAGTACATCTATAAATACAGGTACTAAAAAGAACAATAAGAACCATCCCCATCTATTTTTTCTTATGGTAACAAAAGCTTTGTACAATGGAAAGGCTAAAATCAATACGATACAGGTTAGTCCAATCGACCAGGCTAACGTGTGATTACCTATAAGTATGCTTGTAGCGTAAATTTCATCACCCGAACCAAAAGCGGCAGTTAGGATTCTAGCAAAAGGCATATTGGAAAAAATTAAGGCAAAGCCTAATGATTTTTTTTGAATACTATTATCCTCTCTTAACAAAAAGGTGCCAATCCAAATCATGACGAAAGTAAAAATTGGACCAAAATAGGTAGGTAACATGGATACTACATCTCCGGTATTACATCCATCTGCCAAGCCCCATACGTTAAAATCTCGTTCACCCCAAGCACCACATAGCATCCGCCCTAAAGTGGTGTGTACTATTTCATGAGCCTCATGCATCAGAAATAGCAACGCTAGAAAGGAAACAATGAATTTAGAATTAAGTTTAATCTCCATGTAAAATAGTTTTATGGTTTGTTTTAGTTTGTTAGTTGTGCCTCGCACCAAAACTAGAACATGAAAGGCTTTTAAAAATAGAGACTACACGAACTAGGTACTATAGCGTATAAATCACAAAATAGAGGAAGAGTTAGTAATAGGTGCTATAAATAAACTGGTTTGCACCAGGAAAAGGGAGGTTCGTCCGAAAACGATAGTTCATCGGAGCAAAATGAATAATTTAGTGATATGGAATTTCAAAAAAAGCAATGGAACTATCATCTAATTCTTCTATCTAGTGTAACCGTTATGGATATATTCCGTTACTATGTTCTAAACGGGCACGATGATTTTTTTTTAAATCTTAGATATCCCTATTATTTATATCTCATTACTTTTTATGGGGTTTTCTGTTGTATTTACTTTCTGAATTATTATTTAATTTGTCCACGAACCGTCAGTAAAAGAAAGATTTTTGGATTTGCTATCTCAGTTCTTCTCCTTCTGCTTCTGCATTCAGGTCTACGGTATTTTTTAGATGAAGTACTGCTATTTCGTATAACAGGGATTCACAACTACTTCGAAAGTTCTAGACGGTTTGGATATTATGTAATAGACAATTCTTACTATGCCATCAAAGCCATCTTGTTCAGCACCTCCTTATATCTGCTAATAGAATTTGTAGCGAATAAAAATAAAATCCACAGCTTGCAATTAGAGCACAAAAAGGCAGAATTAAGCTTATTAAAAACACAGTTAGAACCACATTTCCTATTCAATACCCTAAACACCTTTTACACGGAACTCGTAGACAAACAACCCGAAACTGCAAAGGATATACATAGGCTAGCAAAGCTACTGCGCTATGTTACCTATGAGACCCAAGAGGATTTTATGCCTTTAAGTAGTGACCTTACTTTTGTATCCGATTATATTTATTTTCAAAAGAAACGTTTTGAAGACAACCTATTTCTAGATTATGACGTAGAAGGAGTTGTTGAAAACCAAGCCATCCCGGCCATGGTATTAATTCATTTCGTAGAAAACATTTTTAAACATGGTATCTTGAACAATAGGAACATACCGGCAAAAATCAGAGTGCTTGTAACCGATAAAATAATAGCTGTAACAACGAAAAACCAGATTGCCATGGCAGAAAATTATTCAGAAAAAGGAATCGGCGAAGTAAATCTCAGACGCCGGTTACAAACCATATATGGTACTGATTTTAAACTGAGTTTCACAGAAGACAATGCTATTTTTGAAGCTAATCTTACAATTCCCATACGCACTTGATACTTATGGAAAAGATAAAATGTATCATAGTAGATGATGAACCGCCAGCAATTCGTTTGTTGGAAAAGTACGTTGCCAAAGTTAGTTTTTTAGAACTGGCCAGCACTACCACCCAAGCTTTGGAAGTATTACGTATGACCGAAGAGATGGATATACATCTTATTTTTTTAGATATTCAAATGCCTGACTTAACCGGGATTCAACTCTCTAAAATTCTAAAAGGCAATATCAAGATAATATTCACCACCGCTTACTCCAAATTTGCCTTGGAGAGTTATGCTTTAGATGCCGTAGACTATCTCCTAAAACCTTTTGAGTTTGAACGCTTTTACGAAGCAGTCCTTAAAGTAAAAGATACATCCACAAAAATAAGTGACATCAACCCTATTGAAGATTACCTGTTCATTAAGACTGATGGGAAAAATAATTTTGAAAAAATTTATCTAAAAGATGTGCTCTATATCGAAAGTCTCAAAAACTATGTTGCCATTCATCTTAAATACAAGCAAATTATAAGCTATAATACGTTAAAACACCTACAGGAATACCTGCCAAAAGCTGACTTTATACAAATTCATCGTTCCTATATAGTTGCCTTACGCCATATTGAAAAAACCAATTCTTTAACAGTATCTATGCACAACATAAGCCTTCCTATTGGGGATACCTACCGTAATTCTTTCTTTGACGCTATCCAGAAAAAGAAATTATAGTTGGTGCAAGAGTTTCCCTCCTAGTAAGGCTCCACTGCGAGAGTATTGGGTCAGTTGATATGGTGGCAAAGGAAGGTGTTCCATCTGAGTAATAACAACAAGTATATAAAAGTATACCCACTCTCTCCACCAAATAACTAAACAAACTAAAATCTATTCCCCATTATGAATATAAAAGGGTATTTTTAAGGAGATACATATTGGCAAAGAAAACGCCTTTTTAAAGGATCTACCGAGTAACCTAAACGTCCGATTGACCAAAATGATTTTAAGGACCAACACATATCAAAGATGATGAGACCACTATTCTTCCTAAGCCTATTAGCACTTACGTTTTCCTGCAAAGAATCACAGACCAAAACATCAGATGAGCTGATTTTAGCCGGGCTCCAAGAGCCCGTAGAAGTTGTTCGGGACGAATGGGGCATTAATCACATTTATG
>CAZMUV010000169.1:0-3329 GCA_964569345.1 uncultured Maribacter sp.
ACAGGACAGTACTTTTCAACCTTTAGTAAAAGCAAAAGAGCACAATGGGCAGGGTACAGACACTTTAATCGCTAATCACGATTTAAACAACACATCAATCATCAAAAAACAATCATGAAAACCTTCATTAATCACTATCCAAAGACATCGAGAAACTTCATTCTTTTTTCCAATTGGCAAGACAGAAAACGGATTCGGTGGGTACGCACCGCACTTAACCTCTAATCAAGGCAAACGCAATTATACCGACTAATGGGATACACTTCATCAATGTATCCTATTAGTTTTTTTTACCTAAAACATCTTATTTCTTTTGTTTGACTTAAAACCCAAACACCTGTCTTCATCTCCATCTGGATTATCCTTTTATGAAGCTCAGGTATTTTTCTAATAAATAACTTGAATTAACATATAAATGGGTATCGATACGCATTTAATCCTAAACCACTAACTACAATTAAACATTTCCTATCTTAGAATTATTAAACCAGATGCTATAGACAAATGACACGTTCCCCTTTCCATTTAGAAACCCCACTGATGTTGGGTTTAAGAGGTGTTTGGCTTCAAAGCTTCTTTTCGTGTGCCACGCAGCCTATTGGGAGTATGGAAAACACTAGAAAATGTATAGAATAAAAAAATACTCCATACTCATTTTAACTCTTTTGTCTGCACATTTTACCAACGGACAAAACCAAGTAGATGTGCTTATTATTGGTGGTGGTGCCGGTGGCACATCTGCAGGAATACAAGCGGCACGAATGGGTGTAAAAGTGCAAATTCTGGAGGCTACACCTTGGTTGGGCGGTATGTTGACCTCCGCAGGGGTATCTGCGATAGATGGGAATCATGAAATGCCTTCCGGTATATGGGGGGAGTTCCGTCAAAAACTGCGCGGTCATTATGGCGGTGCAGAAGCCTTAGCAACAGGCTGGGTGAGTCACACCCTATTTGAGCCCTCCATAGGAAATAAATTTCTGCAAGAAATGGCTTCTATTCCCAATTTGGATATTGCGTTTAATACGGTGTATACCGAAGTAAAAAAAGAAGGCGAAGGATGGTCTATTAGCTACGAGCAAAGTGGTAAAACATATAACACAAATGCCAAAATACTGATTGATGCCACCGAAATTGGAGAACTTTTACCTTTGGTAGGCGCCGATTTTAGATTGGGTATGGATGCCAAAAGCGATACCGGCGAAAAAGAAGCCCCTGAAACGGCCAACAATATTGTGCAGGATTTGACCTACGTTTTTATTTTGGAAGATATTGGCGCTAAAAAAAGTAGGAAGGGATTAGTGAAAAAACCAAAAAACTATAATCCCGAAGCCTATGCATGCGCCTGTAAGCGAGAAAATGGTGAAATGTTCGGTGGGGTTTCTAGCTGCGAACAAATGCTAAGTTATGGGAAACTACCCAATAATAAATACATGATAAACTGGCCCAATTGCGGTAATGATTTTTACGTAAACTGGCCAGAACTATCGACCAAAGAGCGACAAGAAAAATTACACATGGCTAAAACATTTACCCAAGGTTTTGTCTACTACCTTCAAAATGAACTGGGCTTTAAAAACCTAAGGGTATCAGAAGAATTTCCAACAAAGGACAATTTCCCAATGATTCCGTATGACCGCGAAGCTAGACGTATAAAAGGGAAAACATTTTTGACGGTAGACTACCTAGAAAGACCCTACAACTACAATTTGTACAGAACAGGCGTTGCTGTAGGCGATTACCCAATAGACCATCATCATGATAAGTATCCCAATGCTCCCAAAATAGACTTCATCAATATAAAAGTACCTAGTTACAATATTCCTTTAGGAAGTTTGGTCCCAGAAAAAGTGGAAAATTTTATTGTTGCAGAAAAGAACATCAGCGTATCCAATATCGTCAATGGGGCTACAAGATTACAACCCGTTGTATTGGGCATCGGTCAAGCGGCAGGTGCATTGGCGGCTACATCCATCCTAGAAAACAAAAAACCTTCAGAAATAGCTATCCGTAAGGTTCAAAATGCGCTTTTAAAGAGCAATGCCTACATCATGCCTTTTATCGATGTAAAAAAAGAGGATTCGGCATTTGCTTCTATGCAACGCGTTGGTGCTACAGGTATTTTAAAAGCAACGGGGATTACTTATAAATGGGCAAACCAAACATGGTTTTACCCTAGCAGAACGGTTTCTGAACACGAATGGAAAACTGGACTTCTACCCTACTTCCCGCAGTTGGAAATAACCCCAGCATCAGGAGCTGGAATAACATTGCCTTTTATCAAGTCCATTGTACACTTACTGCAACCAGATTATTCCATAACCGATATACAAACACAATGGAATACTTGGGGGATTATTCAAGCTTTTGATGAAAAAATCGAATTGAATAGACGTACAGTCAGTATTCTTACAGACAAAATCCTCAACCCATTTGCTATGGAAATAGATTGGGACGGGAGGTTGACGGAATAGATAGTATTCCCACCCTAGTTACAAAACGTTTAGACTATTCGTACACCTCAACAATCATCTCTACCTCTACAGCCATATTACCGGGCAAAGAACCCATGCCAACAGCGGCTCTAGCGTGTTTTCCTGCATCACCAAAAACAGCAACCATAAGGTCGGAATACCCATTAATAACCTTAGAATGATCGGTGAAATCAGGGGCAGCATTGACCATGCCTTTTACCTTTACTACTCTTTTCACCTTATTCAAATTTCCCAATTCGGCCTTTAAAACGGATAGTTGGTTAATCGCCACTTCTCTTGCCGCAGCATACCCTTCTTCAACAGACAACGCTGTTCCCAATTTCCCAACAACATTCTCACCGTTCGCCTGTTTAGGTCCTTTACCTGCCAAAAACAGCAGATTTCCAGCCCTAACGGCATGCACGTAATTAGCCACTGGTATTCCTTGGTCTCGTAGGACTATCTTCAAATCCGACAATTTAGCTTCCGGATTGTAATCACTGGGTATTGTTTCTGCTTTAACCACCTCGGCTTGGGATTTCATTTCCCGATCCAGATTAGACCCACAGGAAACCAATACTAGTAATAGCACTCCTATCGAAAATTTATTCATAATATGTTAATTGATTTACAGACTATTAAACGATAACCATAACAACAAAAATATGATAATATGTTAACCTTAGCGTGTCATGGATATGATTTAGCTAAAAAAGCAGTAAAATAATTTCATTTTTATTAGATTAGCGTAATAACCAAACCACTAAAATCAAAATCATATATGGAAAATTCAAAGGTAAATGCGAATAGGCTGTTTTATGCAAGCTGTTTTGCATTAATAACTACCGCTTTCTCTTT
>CAZMUV010000170.1:0-3304 GCA_964569345.1 uncultured Maribacter sp.
CTAAGCTGTGAAAATCAGTAAAGTTCTAAAAGTTCCGCTTCGGTATATTCTCCTCCGCTTTTGGACTTCTTAGTTCTGAGTTCTTTTATTTTTTTAGCTGTTATTCCTTTTGGGTTATCAGAAAATGCATTGGTTACATAAGAAATAATATCAGCGATATCCTTGTCCGTTAGGTCCTTGTTACCTATCAAGCCAGGCATGGCTTGGTTGAATTCATATCGCTCACCATTCACATGAACAGGACCATTTAGTCCATGTAAAAGAATTAAAGCCAATCGTTCCACGGGTTCTGAAACGTACTCTGACTTAATTAAAGGCGGTGCCAAACCTTCTATCCCTTCGCCGTTAATACCATGGCAAGAAGCACATATTTGGCGAAAAACTTTTGCTCCTTTTGTGCGATTATCCTCCGCCAAGAAAACTCTTGTATAAATCCGATTCTTAGTATTGGAAATCTTGTTATCCATTACCTTCTTCACATCCACTTGCAATAGAGTACTTTCATTTTCGTCCAATGCCTTCAAGTAATCAAACAATGCTTCTTCTTGACCTGACAAACCACTAATTAGTGCTTCTATAAGAATCTGGTTATCGCAATTATCCTCTAATAATTTAGCAATTAATGGAAAAAAATCTTGTTGAAAAACCTTGGCCCAGCTGCCTAAGGTACTTGCTAAATAGAGGTTAATAGATGTATTATTCCTACCTTGAAGTTTGGTAAACAACTGCAACATATTTTTCGAATTGTCTTGACTAACAAACCCTTCCAATAAAACTAAAGCATGGGTAACTACCTCTGGGTTACTACTGAGTGCAGCCTTTACCAAAAAATCAAAGCTCAGTTGCTGTGTTCCCTCCAAAACATAAAGCGCATGCAACTGCGCTAAGGATTTTTCTTCAACCATGACCAAATTTTCAAGTAATGGTATATGACTAGGTGTATGGTTTTGTATCAGCTTTTGTTGCGCCCTATCTCTAATCCAACCATTTCTATGGTTTAATGAAACTAATAGATTCTCTTTTTGTAAAGCAGTATCAAAAGAGCTTGTCTTAGTCGATTCTGCAGTAATCTTTAGAATTCTTCCGTAGTGTACCAAGGTATCAATTTGTGACGCTTTTGCCTTTTTCCTATAATAAGGACTCGAATATGCGGTATGTTGTATGATTCCCCTGTGCATATCCACCACATACATACTACCATCTGGACCGTTGGCCAAACTAACAGGCCTGAAACCCTTATCCATAGAAGCTAAAAATTCCTTCCCTTCCCATGCTTGTTTAGCGGAAGTACTATCGCCATGAAAAGTTAAAATATTTCGTTTGATCGCATTTATTTCGGGTAAACAAACAAATACATTTTGGTTATAATCCAATGGAAAATCTCCTCCCCTATATACTAAAGGACTGCAAGCTGCCGTTACATTTACCAATAAACTGTCACTATCAAGTACACCTTTACTATACCCTCTATTTACCAATGTAGGCTGCAACGGATACACACGCTGATTATCTGTTAAATTTTTACGGACCCCATATTTGGGTATTAGATATTCATTTCTAGTTAATCGGTTAGGCAAGACGTAATCCCCTACTAACTGAGTAGAATTATTATTATAGTAAAGTCTACCAAAATTATCTTTTGAAATACCCCATTGCCCCCTAAACGTCGTAGGTTCCTTAATCCAAGTCCCTTTACTTCGCTGGTATCTGAAATTGGATTTAGCGCTATATATCCAATTATCAATATTCATAACCAAGCCATTTGGTTGATGCTCTGGGTTTCCTTCTGCTGCATATATAGAATCCACTACGACTCGATTTTTGGGAGTATCGTTTTCTATTTCACTAAAATAGAGATAAGGTGGTTCTACATATAACAATCCGCCATACACATGAGCCAAAGCTCTTGGTAATACCAAACTATCCAGAAAGATAGTGGAATGATCCATCATACCATCACCATCGCGGTCTTCCAATATTTTTATACTTCCATTAAGTTCCTGTTCTCCATTCCCTTCCATATTGGCCATATAACCGGGCATTTCCGAAACCCATATCCTTCCTTTCTCATCAAATGACATAGCTACTGGAGCTACAAGTAAGGGTTCTGCCGCTACTAAATCTATATTAAAGCCCTCTTCAATTTGATAGGTATCCAATGGCACAATAGTTTCTTCATATGACGAGGAGCAACCAGTTAACATCATCATTATACATAGTAGGGTAAAAGAACTATTACTATATAGTAGGTTATTAATTTTAGGAAAATTCAGCATAGGGAACAGTAGTATTACACAACATCTATAAAAATAAACAACCAGTGGCAAAAAGCGCCAGCCAAAACAAACAAATGCCAAATGAAGTGGTTATAAGGTATTTTTTTTACAGCATAAAAAATAATTCCAACAGTGTAAAAAACACCTCCCAAAAACAAAAATTGCATTCCCTTTTCGCTGGTCACTACTTTGAGGTTATCCATATCGAAGATAATAAGCCAGCCCATAATAGCATACAGTACAAGTGATATAAATTCAAACTTGCCTGTGAAAAATAATTTTAGAACAGTCCCTATAGCCGCTATGGTCCAAACAATTGTAAAAAGCATCCATCCACTCGTTTTTTCAAGTAGAATCAATGCAACCGGGCTGTATGTGCCTGCAATTAAAAAATAAATACTAATATGGTCTAGGATGCGTAACCTTTCTTTTAACCTACCTCTCGGAACAGCATGATATATCGTTGATGCAGTGAACAAACCAACCATTCCCAAACCATAAAGTAAAATACCAAGAACCGAATAATTTGATTTATTATTATCGTACTGTAGCAATAAAACAAAACCCAATAAAGCAAACACTACACCTATAGCGTGGCTAATAGTATTAAGCAACTCTTCTTTCGGCTGAATTTTCGCATATTTCATTATTGTAAAGATAACTAGCCGAAATACATTGGCTTTTTATTTCACAATTAATTTCGCCCTCATAGAAGCGGCATGCCTTCGAAATGTAAAAACAATCCACTATACACCCAGCTTCGATGGTGTTTGAAAATATATTTTATCTTCCGTGCCAGGTTGTACAACTCCGGTATGATTTAAGACCAAGTACGTATCTGGAACATAATTCAAATCTGCTCCATACTGGCCTAATTTTTGGGCCAAATCACCAACTTTATCACCGGACTCGATTCCCATTTGGGTTAACACCAATATAGGACTATTAATCAAAAACAATACTTTCCAAAGATAATCCACACCCCCTATTAAGGCTACCTCTTTGTAATATTGAGGAATTGTTTGATC
>CAZMUV010000171.1:0-3258 GCA_964569345.1 uncultured Maribacter sp.
GGATTATGTTAAGAACATGGTTACTGGTGCTGCTCAAATGGACGGTGCTATTTTGGTTGTTGCTGCTACTGATGGCCCAATGCCACAAACACGTGAGCACATTCTTTTAGGACGTCAGGTAGGAATTCCTAGAATGGTTGTATTCATGAACAAAGTGGATATGGTTGATGATGAAGAGCTTATTGAACTAGTTGAAATGGAAGTAAGAGAATTACTTTCTTTCTATGAGTATGATGGTGATAATGGACCTGTAATTGCTGGTTCTGCACTTGGAGCTTTGAACGGAGAGCAAAAATGGGTTGATACGGTTATGGAATTGATGACTGCTGTTGATGAGTGGATTGAGCTTCCAAAGAGAGATGTTGATAAAGATTTCTTAATGCCTGTTGAAGATGTATTTACGATTACTGGTCGTGGTACTGTTGCTACAGGACGTATTGAGACTGGAGTTGCAAATACAGGTGATGCTGTTGATATCATTGGTATGGGTGCTGAGAAATTATCTTCCACGGTTACTGGTGTTGAAATGTTCCGTAAGATATTGGATAGAGGTGAGGCTGGAGATAACGTTGGTATCTTGTTAAGAGGTATTGAAAAATCTCAAATTACCCGTGGAATGGTAATCTGTAAGCCAGGTTCTGTTAAGCCACACGCTAAATTTGAGGCTGAGGTTTATGTCTTGAAAAAAGAAGAAGGTGGTCGTCACACACCATTTCATAATAACTACCGTCCACAGTTTTACGTAAGAACTACGGATGTAACGGGTAATATTTCCCTTCCAAGTGGAGTTGAAATGGTTATGCCTGGTGATAACTTAACAATCACAGTAGAGTTGATTCAGCCAATCGCATTGAGTGAAGGCCTTCGTTTCGCTATCCGTGAAGGTGGTAGAACTGTAGGTGCTGGTCAAGTTACTAAGATTCTTTAGTCTTAAACAATAGTTTAAAATAGTGTTACATCATAAGGGTGTCCGCCATATGGCGGATACCTTTCGATGTAAATATAAATGAGTGTCCTTTTGATGTTTTATTATCGGGAGTGCTTTTTTTAATACGGGTGTAGCTCAGTTGGTAGAGCACTGGTCTCCAAAACCAGGTGTCGGGAGTTCGAGTCTCTTCTCCCGTGCGGAATATTTGAAAAATGTATGCGAGACTAGAAATTTATGTTGAGCGCAGTCGAAGCAAGGCCTTTTTCAAATTCAAAATGATAGAAAATTTTAACATTTTCTTTAGTAGCTAAAAAATTTAGTCGAAATGATTACATATATAAAAGAAGCAGTTGAAGAGTTGAGAAATAACGTAACACTTCCTTCCAGGGCAGAATCGTCCAACCTTATGGTTGTAGTTGCTGTATTTTCTATACTTTTTGCTTTGGCTACATGGGGAGTTGATACGGTTTTTAGTAAAATCATAAAATTATATTTCAGTAACGTTCTAAATTAAGGTAAGCACTATGTCGGAAGTATTAGATAAGAAATGGTACGTAGTGAGAGCTGTAAGTGGTCAAGAGAATAAAATCAAAGGCTATATTGAGAGTGAAGTAGAGCGTCATGGTTTTGCCGATTATTTAGAGGATGTTTTGGTACCTACTGAAAAAGTGGTACAAGTTCGAAACGGTAAAAAAGTAAATAAAGAAAGGGTTTATTTTCCTGGTTATATTATGGTGAAAGCCAATTTGGGTGGAGAGATGGTGCATATCATCCGTTCCATTACTAATGTGATTGGTTTTCTTGGAGAAACTAAAGGAGGAGACCCTGTTCCTTTAAGAAAAGCAGAAGTAAACAGGATGTTAGGAAAAGTAGATGAGTTGACCGTGAATACGGACAGTGTAGCTATTCCTTTCGTTTTTGGAGAAACTGTAAAAGTTATCGATGGTCCTTTTAACGGATTCAACGGTACTGTAGAGAAAATAAACGAGGAAAAGCGTAAGCTAGAGGTAATGGTGAAGATTTTCGGTAGAAAAACACCACTAGAGCTCAGTTATATGCAAGTAGAAAAAGTATAAGATAATTGTTACATATTTACAAATTGTGTTGCTTCCATTGACACAATTTCAATTTAATTTTAAACAATGGCAAAAGAAGTAGGTAAAGTAGTTAAACTACAAGTTAGGGGAGGTGCAGCGAATCCGTCGCCACCGGTTGGACCCGCCTTAGGTGCTGCCGGTGTTAACATCATGGAATTCTGTAAGCAGTTTAATGCTAGAACGCAGGATAAACCAGGTAAAGTTTTACCAGTTGTAATCACCGTTTACAAGGATAAGTCTTTCGACTTTGTTGTAAAAACACCACCAGCGGCAGTTCAGCTATTGGAAGCGGCTAAGATTAAAAAAGGATCTGGCGAACCTAACCGAGTAAAATTAGGTAATGTAACCTGGGATCAAGTCAAGGCGATAGCCGATGATAAAATGGTAGATCTTAATGCCTTTACGGTAGAATCGGCAATGAGTATGATTGCAGGTACAGCACGTTCAATGGGTATGAAGGTTTCAGGAAAAAGACCTTTTTAAATCTTATAAAGCAATTAAATGGCAAAGTTAACAAAGAAGCTTAAAGAAGCACATTCAAAAATAGAGAAGGATAAATTATACTCTGTAGATGAAGCTTCAGCTTTAATAAAAGAGATAACCAATACAAAATTTGATTCATCAATTGATCTTGCGATACGTTTGGGTGTAGATCCAAGAAAAGCAAATCAAATGGTACGTGGTGTAGTTACGCTACCTCACGGAACCGGGAAAGATATTAAGGTTTTGGCTTTGGTAACACCGGACAAAGAAGCAGAGGCGCAGGAAGCTGGTGCTGATTACGTTGGGTTAGATGAGTATTTGGATAAAATTAAAGGCGGTTGGACAGATGTTGATGTGATCATCACTATGCCAAGTGTTATGGGTAAGTTAGGACCTTTAGGACGAGTTTTAGGTCCAAGAGGTTTGATGCCTAATCCAAAGACAGGTACCGTAACTATGGATGTTGCCAAGGCAGTATCTGAAGTGAAAGCAGGTAAGATTGATTTTAAAGTAGATAAAACAGGTATTGTGCATGCTGCGGTGGGGAAAGCTTCCTTTACAGCAGAAAAGATTGCAGATAATGCTAAGGAGTTATTAGATACGTTAAACAAGCTTAAGCCTACCGCTTCAAAAGGGGTGTACATGAAAAGTATTTTCATGTCCAGTACCATGAGTCCTAGTGTTCAATTAGACCCAAAGTCAGTTTAAGCACTGCTGGTTAAAAATTTCAATTATGACAAGAGAAGAAAA
>CAZMUV010000172.1:0-3164 GCA_964569345.1 uncultured Maribacter sp.
AATACCACGGCAAAGATATATTTCTGTCAGAGGCTTTAACCTTAGAAGCCAATTTAGCCATATCACAAGCCAAAGAAGAAGGCAATCCATTCTTCCTTAACATGTCGCATTATGCAGTACATGCACCCTTTTATTCGGACCCTCGTTTTACCCAAAACTATAAAGATTCGGATATGTCTGAAAAAGCTCAAGCTTATGCTACGCTAATTGAAGGCATTGATAAGTCACTAGGAGATATCGTGCAACATGTGAAAGACCTAGGATTAGGAGAGAATACCCTTATCTTTTTCTTGGGAGACAATGGTTCGGATGCTCCTCTGCTAATTGAAAACAACTACAGCAGTTCCTCACCCCTAAAAGGTAAAAAGGGGAACCACTGGGAAGGTGGTATGCGTGTACCATTTATTGCATCGTGGGTTATACCCAATGAAAATATATTCTCTCAAGAAAAATTCCCTATTGCTCATAATGCCATCCAACAACAAATGGGTTCTGTTTTAGATATTTTTTCAACCCTGTGTCAGGTAGCCAACGTGGATTCGCCTGAGGGATTTGTCAAGGATGGTTTTAATCTTCAAAATCAACTTATGGGTAAACAAAACGAAATACGTGATGAGTTATTTCTTAACCATTTCCCCCATGGTAATCATCGAAGTAATTACTTTACCAGCCTAGTTGAATTAGACTGGAAAATTATCTACCATTATCAGGTAGATAAAGGACCACGTTATGAAATGTTCGACTTAAAAGAAGATCCGTTTGAAACCAATAATATGGCAGATAAAAATCCAGCACAACTCAAAAGGATGATGCAAAAATTAGCTAAAGAAATGAGTGATAAAAAGGCAAGCTACCCAGAAAAAGAGGGGGAGTTATTGGAACTGATTATGCCTAGATAAATAATTAAATTTTTCTCCTCAACGGAATTTAGAATAAAATATATTTAAGAGTTAGAAATCTGAATAATACACGAAAGCACAATGGCTATAAGAAAATGCTTTTTCTCTCCTACTTCCGAAAATCCTTTCGGATTTTCAGTTTGGCGTTTACTTGTAAAGTTATGTGCTAAACTGCTCAACTACTCATAACCGAAAGCGTTGTGTGCCATTAGTTGGAATCAAATTTAAACGAAACAATAAATGAAATCATTTTTAATTGGATTATCACTAATATTTACAATACCCTTTGTTGGAAATGCCCAAATTATAAAACTGAAATCTTCAGAAGGATTTGTCCAAACAGAAGATTATGTAAAACTCCATTACCAATTACTTGGTCAAGGAAAGGACACTATTGTTGTGGTGCATGGCGGAGGAGTTTTTGGTTCGTCTTACTTAGTTCCTGACCTCACACCTTTGGCAGCACATCATACGCTATTGTTTTTCGACCAAGCAGGTGCAGGTTATTCTACTGTGTTAAAAGATACAACAAGGTATTCCATGAATAATACGATTAAGGATATTGAAGTGATTCGAAAGCATTTCAACTTAAAAAAATTAAACCTTCTGGGTCATTCTACTGGTGGTTTAATCTGTGGATATTATGCGACTAATTATCCCGACAAAGTGAAATCCATGATACTCATGGCTCCTTTACCTGCGGCAGCTGCCATGACAAGTGGTTGGGTGAATAAGAATGATAGTATCACAGTACTTCTAACTGAACAAAATAAAAAAAAATATGAGAATAATCCAGCCGATACTACTAAAGCTTGTTGGGATTACTATTCCCTTTGGATGAGAGGGTTTGCCGCCTCCTATGCAGAGGCCAGAAATATTTGGGGAAACATATGCAACTGCAATCAGGTTAATTTAACAAGCCCATTTAGTTATTTCAAAATGAAATCGATTGGCAACTGGGACATTACTTCTCAATTGGCGAATGTTAAAGCTAGGGTACTTTTACTGGTAGGTGACAATGATGCCATTCCTTTCGCTTCTTTTGAGCATTGGAACAAAAGTTTGCCCAATAGTAGTTTGCTCAATTTCAAAGGAGCTGGGCACGTTCCGAATGCCGATGAGCCCGCTTCCTTTTTCTTAGCAGCTGAAACGTTCTTACAAGGTAAAACACCCGATGAATCGGTCATGGATGCATTTGGTGCAGGAGTTATTTTACCTGATGATTTGAAAGGGTCTCCTTATCTAAGGGCAAGAGCTGCTGTTATTGAAGTGGAAAATGAGCTGGTTGGATTTGCGAACAATGCAAAGTGGGATAGTATGTCCAAGCTTTACACGAGCGATGGGGTTATTTATCCTCCAGGTGCACCCCCCGTCATGGGTAGAAATGCAATTGCTACTTTTTGGCGTACCGTGTCCAACAGAGGAATGGATTCTTTTCAACTACATTTAATAGATTTAGAGATTTCGGGTGACTTGCTCATTGCCAATGGTAAATACGCCATGCGAAATAAGCAAAATGAAATTCTTGATATTGGCAAATTTATGGCGATTTACAGAAAAGAAGATAATGAATGGCGACTACAAACAGACATGTTTAACTCTAGTTTAGAGACACGTTCACCCTTGGAAATTCCGGACTATTTAGAATTGCAGAAAGAGTAATAATAAAAAACCGGCACACAACACAATATAAAAATAATAGCCGAAATAGTAGTAAATTCAAGAGTTATAGCACGATTAAATTTTTCTTTAACTTGACAAGAAAATGCTACGCAGTCGGCTACTATTCTTATACTAACCGTTAGTGGCAAGCCAAAAAACTGTAATATTTTAAATTACACAATCTATTGAATTAACTACTCAGACCTAAAATTATGAGAATACCAATTGTAGTAAGCTTAGTACTTTTTCAAGTATATTTTATAAATGGACAAACATCATTAAAAGAAATAAACCTAAAAAATGGAGAGTATAATGTAGGTTTTAAACATTATACAATGATCGATAGCACAAGAATTTATCAAATTGAAAATGATTTTAATAATCAATTCATATATAGGCCAATTCCAATTAGTATATGGTATCCGACTATTAATAAAAATAGCAACGCTAATCAATTCACAGTTTTGGATTATTTGGAGATTTTAAAAGAAGAGGAAGAATCGAAAAACTTACCAAACGAGTTATTGTTAGATTGGTTTCCTGACTTAGGGGATACACCGCAAAATAGAGCCCATTTGTCTGAAAAAGTAAATGCTTTGTCGA
>CAZMUV010000173.1:0-3140 GCA_964569345.1 uncultured Maribacter sp.
TACCATGGTACGTTTATCTGCCAAATTAGAGGAATATAGGTACTGGTACGTATATCTCTTTTTTGAAATACCACTCTTCCCAATAATGGTTTGGGAGTTACGTAGTTAGTTTAGTTATCTAAGTTAAAACCTATTTAGGGTATTGTCTTGTGGAAAACTGTAAGGTTCTTAAGAAAATAGATTGAGTTATCAACAAAAGAGGGCTTGTGGTGGTGGGTAAATAGCTAGCTTATTGACTGTGGTACTGCGTTGTTTTGTTAGGGTGTTTTTATTAACCATTTGAAAATAAATAGATTATGATTATCTTGTAGCAAACAACCACTAACCAAACTTTTAAACTCATGAATCCAATCTTAAAAAATGTGCTGTCCATAGTTGCCGGTTTAGTTGTAGGGAGTATTGTAAATATGGGTATCGTCATGATAAGTGGTTCTATCGTACCACCACCAGAAGGCGGGGACATCACGACCATGGAAGGCCTTAAAGCAACCATGCACTTATTTGAACCAAAGCATTTTATTTTTCCATTTTTGGCCCATGCCCTAGGTACCTTGGTAGGGGCGTTTGTAGCGGCTAAAATAGCCGCCACACGAAAAATGACTATGGCCCTAACCATAGGTGTGTTCTTTCTTATTGGTGGAAGCATAAATATTTTTATGCTGGGTGGTCCAGTTTGGTTTACGGTGTTGGATTTAGCTGTGGCCTATATTCCTATGGCGTATTTGGGTGGGAGGTTTGCTTGGAAATGAGGCTTTCGTGTTCCTAAGTTCGCACCTCCCACGCCAAAGCATCAACACGTATCGCCTACTACTACTACTAGAAAACTCATGCGCTTATTTTTTTAAAGGCATAAGCATCTTTGTGCTTTTCGCCACAGAATCTATCTTACTACGAGAATAATACACTGGAAAATACTGGTCTTTTGCCCAAGGTTCAAAGAGATTGTTGTAAAAAGGACTATCTGGATTACCGGATTGCCCAGGCCCGTTTGTGCCTACTGCGGCATCCCAATCTCCCGTATTCACAATCATACGAAAAGAAGCACCACTGCTTTGTCTTAAGTTACCGCCCGTAGAACCTGGGGTATAGGAATTACCACCTCTTGGAAGCGGCCCTAGGTCTAATTTGGCCCTGGTATCTGCATTTACGGCATCACTCAGCGCATGTTCCATATAGGTGTGTTTGTTATCCGCCTGTCCGTACTGCCATTGGGTCATATCTGCACCTAGGTTTTTTTCTAAGTTTTCCACAGCCGCGGTAAAGGCAATGTTTAGAAACGTATTTCTATCCAAAACTGGGTTTGCACCAAAACGGGCATCTGGCGCTGCAATCCAATCCATGATGCGTTTCATTTGAATTCCGGGTACCAATCCTTTTCCGGCTTCGGGAATAAAGCGTTCGTTGGCTAGTGCCTTAATTTGGTTCTCCCAGGCTACATAAATGGCTGCTGGGATGGAATTGGCTTCCAGCCTGAAATCCCAATCAGTTAATGCTGTTTTAGCCTCGGCCGCTTTATCCGTAAAAACAAGGTTTTTTAACATAGGGACAAGCATCCTTGCAGGAATGGATAGGTAATCGGTTTGTAGGGCTTTCATGTCTTCCATGGTCATCTTTTTATCGGCCCCTAGGACTTCGTTCACACGGTCGCCACGATAGGGGTCTGCCCAAGAGAAACCAACTGCGTCCCAATGGGTATAGTCTTCGGGCGTTACATTTTGGTTTGCCGTTGCCAAGAATCCTTCCGCAGGATTAAAATCGTTTGGTTTTTCTATAATGGGTAAATAGCCGTCCCACTCATACCGCCCATCGCCAGGTACGGGAACAAGACCGCTAAAATTTTCACGGATAGGCGCAATACCCACCGCTTGCCAGCCAATGTTTCCTTTTTTATCGGCCCATATCATATTCTCTCCGGGGATATGGCTATAGTTACACGCTTCCCTGAATTCTTCCCAGGTTTGTGCTTGATCCATGCGTAAAGATGCGAGATAGGGCGAGCCTCCGGGTTCTAGCCAGGCACAACGCACGGCATAGGCCACATTGTTTTCGGTATCAATTAAGGTAACAGGGCCGTGGAGGGTATAGGATAGCTGTACGGTATGGTCTTCTTGGCCTTTTACTTTTATGGTTTCTGAAACTTGTTCCATGTCAACCCATTCGCCGTTATAATTGTACTGATTAGGGTTGTCCGGATTCAGTTCATAGACATATAGGTCTTCGCCATCGGTTCTATAAACAGTAAGGCCCCAAGTGCCATATTCATTATGGCCAATAGAGATGCCCGGAATTTCAGGTTCCCCACCGCCAATAACATTCCAGCCAGGTGCTACTAAATGGGTCATATAACGCAAAGAAGGTACGGCAATGGTTCTATGGGGGTCATTGGCCATATAGGTATTGCCATCTGCCATAAGCTCGCCTTTTACCACCCAGTTATTGCTGCCAATGGCCAGGGAGTCATTCTTTCCTTCATAGAGGGATAAAACAGCTGCTTCTGCTACGGTGTTTTGATACGCCGGAGCAATATCCTCTTTTTGAAATTTGACTGTGGTTCTATAGGCATTGTACAGCTCCAAAATATCATCGGATAACAAATCCGTTTTGATGCTCGGGTCTATGGACAGATCTGGGTCCTTAGGATGCAGCCAATATAAATCCTTCACGGTTTCAGCACCTAGTTTTGCCACAGCGCGACCTATTTGTAATTCTTCGTCGATATTACCAAGTAAGCCTTGATGTCTTGAAATTACGACCTCGGGCGTCCATTTCTGGGGTTCTAGGTTTAATAGTTTGAATTCGATTGGGAGTTGCTCCGGGGTTTTTAGAATATGGTCTATATAGGCATTTACACCATTGGTATAGGCCGTAATAATTTCCACACCATCCTCGTGATAATGGTTCATTTCTGTCTTCATATCACCTCTATACTTAAAGAGTCGGGTTCCAATATCCCTTTTGAGCTCGCGCTCTCCTAGTATTTCGGACACGGTTCCTGTTGCTTGTCTGCGCCATATCTCGAACTGAAAGAGTCGGTCTTCGGCAGCGGCATAGCCTTGGGCAAAGAATAGATCGTGCTGATTTTTAGCATAAATGTGATTAATGCCCCATTCGTCCCGAACAACTTCTACGGGCTCTTGGAG
>CAZMUV010000174.1:0-3072 GCA_964569345.1 uncultured Maribacter sp.
AACCTGATAGGCCGTATTTATCTAGATTTCCTTTTTAAAGTTCCCATGTTCAACTTCTTTGGTCTAAATTAAATATCCGTTCCATTAACAGCCATTTCTCTCCTGGTTGTGCTATTGGGAGTGCTTGTTGATACTCCCACATTAGCGCTTCCCATTCTGCTACCTTCGGATTTTCAGTATCAGCTTTTTCTTTGGCTTCAAATGAAAAAATATCATTCGTCTCCATAATCATAAATAAGCGATTACTAACACGATAAATATCTAATACTTGGATACCTACCGATTGTATGCTCTCGATGATTTCTGGCCAAACATTTTTATGATATGCCTCGTATTCAGCAATTAGCTTTGGGTCATCCTTTAAGTCAAGGGCAAAGCAATGTCTTTTACTCATAAGCTGAGATGATTTGTTTGATAGTCCTTAGCCGACCTTATATACTTTTAAAGTTCTATAGCCATATAAGGCAACAACGACAAAACATAGTAGTGGCAAAATAAAAGAAAAGTTAACCTCTGGCACACCCATTATACTAATATCATTGTAAGCACTTCCTCCCATATCAAGAATTAACCCTTGTAAGACGGGCATTAGCGCTCCACCTACTATAGCCATTACTAAAAAGGCAGATGCTGGTTTGGCATCATCACCCAATCCTGTTAGCGCAATTCCATAAATGGTAGGAAACATGAGTGACATACAAAAAGAGGTAAGCACTAAAGCATATAAACCGCCAATACCTTGTATAAAAATAGTTCCCAAACAGCAAGCTATCGCCATTACGGACAAAAGCATTAGTAGTTTCCCTGAATTTATAAATTTTAAAAGATAGGTACACAAGAACCTTCCCAGTAAAAAAATAATCAATGCTGCATACGCATAGTACACAGCATCGCTGTTTGCAATACCTAAATTCTCGGCATACTGATAAATATAAGTCCAACACATAATTTGGGCACCTACATAGAATAATTGGGCTAAAACCCCACCTACGAAACGTTCTTTTTTAAATATCCTTTTAATAGATTCCCACATGTCTTTGCTACTTCCTTCTTCTCGACCATCCGGCATTTTTATCAAGGCAATTACTACTAACATAGCGATAACAAACAAACCTAAAGCCACATATGGGTTTCTAATTATTAATAAATCTGAAGTTTTAACTGCAGCTTTGGCCGTTCCCGTTAGCGTTTCATATATACCATTGCCCTGGGCATCGACATCGTCAGATTGTAATGCACCTAAGATAAAGGCTTGGGCCACAAACAAACCTGTTAAAGCACCTAATGGGTTAAATGCTTGTGCTAAATTCAATCTTTGTGTTGCCGTTTCCTCAGCTCCCATGGACATAATGAAAGGGTTAGCCGTAGTTTCTAAAAAAGCGAGACCAAATGTAAGAACGTAGAGTGCCAATAAAAAGAATAAATAATTTTCCATGGCCGCAGCTGGATAAAACAATAATGCCCCTATAGCATAAAGGGTAAGACCTACTATAATACCTATCTTATACGAGTATCTTTTAACAACAAAAGCGGCTGGTAAAGCCATGGTAAAATACCCTCCGTAAAAGGCAGCCTGCACCCAAGATGCTTGGGTATTGTTAAGCTCCAAAATCTTTTTAAAAGCGGATACCATTGGGTTGGTAATATCATTAGCAAATCCCCATAAAGCAAATAAAGAGGTGATTAAAATGAAGGGTATTAATACCTCTTTTGATACTACGGGTGGTTTTTTATTCTCTTGCATGATTGGTTAATTAGTTTATAAGGATCTGTCCAAATGAGTGTAACCGCCATCAACAAATATAAGTTGACCCGTAGTATGCGATGATTTTTCAGAAAGAAGGAAGGTAACCATATCTCCAATTTCTTCCGTAGTGGTCATCCTATTTTCAAAAGGAATATTCTTATTAATTTCTTGTAGCCTTTCCTCTGAATTATCAAAAGTATTGATCCATCTTTCGTATAAAGGTGTGTAGCATTCCGCTACAATCAATGCATTTACCCTAATAGCATAAGGAAGTAGTTCTACCGCCCACTCTCGGGTTAATGCGTTTCTACCTCCATTGGCCGCAGCATAACCGGAAGTACCTCCTTGCCCTGTAAAAGACGTTTTTGATCCGATATTCAGGATTACTCCTTTGCTCTTTTTAAGTTCCGGTAGGGCATGATGCGCCATCAAATAATAATGTGTCAGATTCTTATGAATGGAAGCAATAAAGTCCTCATAATTACCTTTTTCCAACCCTATCGAATCATTCACACCGGCATTGTTCACAAGACCATCTATGCATCCAAAACGCTGGATACATTCGGCTACGGCATTTTTGCATTCCTCCGGTTTGGTCAACTCTGCAAAAGTATATCCTGATTTACCTCCTTGCTTCTCGATTTCAGAAACCGTAGCCATAACATTTGCTTTATTTCTTCCTACAATATATGGTATAGCACCCTCTTTTGCCAAGGAAATACTGATTCCCTTGCCTATGCCCGATGATCCTCCAGTAACGATGACAACCTTATCTTTTAATTTTAAATCCATTTTATTCTAATATTCCTTCCTGTTTTGCATACCTCATTAGCTCAGCCTGCTAAACCTAAAAATTTTAATAGTCACCTAGGTATCCAAAGCATAAAAATCAGTAGCATTTTTACCCATTATCATACCTTGTTCTTCATCAGTAAATTGTTTTATATAATTTTCTGTAAGGCTTAAAACACGACTATAGTCACCTGCCAAAAGACATACAGGCCAATCTGATCCGAACATTATACGGTTTGTTCCAAACGCTTCAAAGACAACATCCAAATATGGTTTAAAATCATTTTCTTTCCAATTTAGCACATCGGCCTCCGTGACCATTCCTGAAACCTTACAATGTACATTCTTGTGTTTCGCGAGAATTTCAATATCGGTTTTCCACACAGAAATCTTGCCATCTTTGATATATGGTTTCGCTAAATGGTCTAGTACAAATCGTTGCTCGGGAAAACGCTCCACTAGTTTAACTGTATTTTTTAACTGATTTGGAAACACCAAGATATCATAGGACAAATTGAACTGTTCTAATTGCG
>CAZMUV010000175.1:0-3054 GCA_964569345.1 uncultured Maribacter sp.
TATGCAAAAGGTATGTTTTCCGGTAATGTATGCATTGCCTGCTACCGGTGGAATAACCCCTTTAAAGGGTCGTTAGTTGACCTTACGAACAACAGCGCCCTTAAAAACGAAACCTGTAACACGTTCTATCCGCATGGTTTCTCCAGGTTTAATTTCTTTTCTTGCGCTATGAAGGGCCATTCTTCCTAACACCCCTGAACCTGTTGGGCATCGGTCTACTTCCCCTTCCTCGAAAATACAAACATTTTACTGTCTATTTTTTGGGGAAGCCTACAGCACATGCCGCTTAACTCTCAGTACCGAAGTGTAATATGATCTTTAGTATTGCTTTCAGATAAAGGAGCCACTAGATTTATATTTTAAAGGTATTTCGACAGTTTAACATGTAAAACGAAGCCAAACGCTTAAAACAAGGTGTATTTTATCAACCTAATCGAAGAGATAATTCTTCTTTCTTTTTATTGTTCCGTTTTTATAGTACTTTAGAAAATTATAGTAATATCCTACAGATAACAAAATAATATATCAGTGGATATACAGCAACTAACAATCAGAAAGAAAAATTAGAAGCAAACCATCCAATAGGTTTTACAGTCCTATATTATTTACTTTTTATTTATAAATTTCACAACCATGAAAAAAAACCTTTTGTTACTTCCACTTTTAGCTATATCCTTTTTTGGGTATGCACAAGAAGTCAAAGACATTGATTCAACAGCCATCTTCATATTAGATAAAATGGGGGATGTTATTGGTGATTTAGAAGCGGTAAGCTTTACTTTAAATAATTCTGCAGATAAATTAGATGCGAACAAAAATATTGTAAAACACTATGCTACGAGCACCATTTCCTTATCTGGACCGGATAAATTGCATATTCGTACGGAAGGCACAAGAGGTAAAAGTGGTTTTCATTATGATGGTGCGTATATGTCCTATTACAATTATGATGAAAATAATTATGTGACACTTGAGGCACCGGAATCAACTTTAGAAATGATTGATGAGATGCATCTTGATTATGATTTTAGGTTTCCTGCTGCGGATTTTTTCTATCCATCTTTGACTGATGATATGGTAACCCAGTTTGACAGCATCAAGTTTTTAGGAAAGAAAATTATTGATGGCGAAGCGTGTTATCATATCATGGCAACTAATGCAGATTTGAATGTGCAATTATGGGTTTCTAATGAAACCTATTTACTGCCAAAACGTTTTGTGATTATTTATAAAAATAAATCAAATCTTCAGTACGAATCAACATTTAGTAATTGGTCGCTAAACCCTAATATCCCAGATGCGATATTCGATTTTATGCCACCACCAAATGCTAGATTAATTAGCATTCTAAAAAAATCTTAATTATAACAGCACAAAATTATTTTATCATGACAACAAATACATTAAACATCAAACATAAATTAGGAATCATATTTGTTTTTTTGGCCTTAGCATTCCCTACAGATTTGTTAGCACAACGTATGAGCCATGGTGCTTCTAGAGGTGGAGGTCGTTCTATGTCTAGGCCTAGTGCGTCTCGGGCAACTCCCAGCAGATCTATAAATGGAGGTCATAAAGCAGCGCCAAGCAGAAATATTTCAAGACCTAACACGGCTGGGAATAGAACGGCGACAAGACCTAAATCCGCAACAAATAGAGCCACAACAAAACCCAATGTTTCTAGGAATAAAACAACACCAAACCGAGCTCCTTCTAGTGCAGTAAAGAACAGGAATACGTCTAATATTAAAAATAAGAGTACTAATAGGGCTGGTAACACTAACAAAGTTGGTAATAAAACCCGCGTAGGCAATAACAACGTTAATATTAATGTAGATAGGAGCAGGAATACAAATATCAGAAATACCAGAAATACAAGAGTAAGAGGGAGTTCAAGAAGATATGTTAGACCGCCATACCGGTACGGTGGGCGTGGTTATTATTGTCATACCCCATATTACTACCATCCGTATCGCCCATTTTATTGGGGATCATATTATCATCCATGGGGCTATTTTGTAACCTCACTAGCTACAACAGCTATAATTGTGGCCATAGTTAATGATAGTAATGACGATAATAATAACGAATATCATTATGAAGAAGGGACCTATTATTTAAAAACAGCAGATGGTTTTGAGGCAGTTCAAGCACCTGTAGGTGCCCAAGTCCCTTCAATACCTAAGGAGGCCGAAACGGTAGAAGTCAATGAAACCAATAATTATTATTATGGCGGTGCCTTTTACGAAAAAAATGCGGAAGGCTACGTAGTAGTGCCAGCAACCGCCGGAACAATAGTTCCTAATTTACCAGAAGGTGGAGAAGAAATTAAAATTGGTGAGCAGACCTACGTTCAATTTGGAGATACGTATTATCAACCAATTCAATTAGATGGTAAAGACATGTATGAAATAGCAGAAATTAAAGAAGAATAGAAGTTTTAGTTTAAAACGTACTGCAATAGATTTATTAAAATTGAAAATTATTTAACTATGAAAAATTTAAGTTTATTTTTATTTGTCGTTTTTATTTGCACCAATAGTGAAGCCCAAGTTAAAAGTGATTACGACAGAGATACGGATTTCTCTCAAATAAAAACTTACTCTTTTGCTGGTTGGGAAAAGGACAGTGATAAAATCTTAAATGATTTTGACAAAGAGCGAATTACAAAAGCACTAAGAAACGAATTTACTTCGAGAGGATTGAGTTATGTTGAAAGCGGTAGTGATGTTGAAATAACACTTTACGTTGTTATTAACAAAAAAACGAGCACGACAGCTTATACCACGTATACTGGCGGCATGGGATATTATGGTGGCCGCAGAGGTTGGGGACGAGGTTATGGAGGCGTTGGTATGAGTACTGCAAGTACAAATTATAATGAAAGTGATTATTTAGAAGGAACATTTGTAGTTAATATGTTTGACGAAAACTCAAAAAATTTAGTGTGGGAAGGGATAATCACTACTGTTGTTAAAGAAAAACTTGAAAAGAGAGAGAAATCAATTCCTAAAAAGATTAAAAAATTGATGAAAGCATATCCTGTAAAACCAA
>CAZMUV010000176.1:0-3054 GCA_964569345.1 uncultured Maribacter sp.
GGAGTATTACACCAACTAACATGCAAAAGAACTGTTACACTATTGCTATGGGCAAAATTCGTTGTCTAACTTTTATCTTCATTTTTTCATTTTTTTCTTCAATACTGGCCCAAGAAAAAGTGGGGCGACCTTTGATTACTTCCTATGGATATCAAGATTATGAGGCTAACCCATTAAACTGGTGGGCCTTGGAAGGGGATGACGGTATCATGTATTTTGCTAATCTTGACGGTGTTTTACAGTTTGATGGGGTAAACTGGAAATTAATTGAAATGCCCGGTATTGGCACCCGTAGTTTAGTAAAGGATGATAAAGGAGTTATATATGTTGGAGGCTCGGGAGAGTTGGGCTATTTGACAACCTTGGAAAACGGAGAAATGAGTTACATGTCTCTAAAGGATGAAATTCCTAAAGAACATCGTGTTTTTGCTGATGTTTGGGAGATAGACTTTTATAAGGGAAGAATAATTTTTAGAACAGAATTTAAGCTCTTTGCTTGGGACGGGGAAACTATGAAAGTGATAACATCGGAGAATGGGCTGCATGTGGGTAGCATTGTCAACAATGAGTATTATGTGAGAATTTGGGACGTAGGTCTAACTAAACTTAACGATGATGATACTTTTGAACTGGTGCCCAATGGGGAGAAATTTACCAGTGAACGAATCTATAGCATGCTGCCTTATGATGATAAGATGCTCGTTGGAACACGTAATCAAGGGTTTTTTATTTACGACGGAAACGATTTTACCCCTTTTAAAACAGAAATCGATGAATTTGTCAAAGGAAATCTGTACCTCCCTGGATTCGCCTTGGAAGACGGCCGTTATGTGTTCAATACAAACGATGCCGGTGCGTATTTAATGGGTCACGACGGTTCCTTCCTGCAAAAATACACACCGGCTACCGGTTTGCCGGACGGCGCCGTAAATTTTGTCCATGTAGATTCAAGAGGGGTCTTATGGATGGCACTTTTCAATGGCATATCCAGCACCAACTTAAATTCCAGTTTAACCTTATTGGATTCGAATATGGGTCTGACCAGCATTGTTAGTTCGATGTATCGCCATAAGGGTACCTTGTATTTTACTACGAATAATGGTGTTTCCTATTTGGACGAGAGTAAAAATGATATCGTTGAAATCCCAGGCACCTTTGGTCAGGGAGCTAATTTTTTAGAATTCCGTAATCGTTTATTTACAGGTTCCAATGGTATGGGGTATATAGAAATAAAGGACAAAACCTTTAGCTACGTAAGGAAAAATATCAACTATGATTTTAGGGCTGGCAACGCAGCACAATCTAAAGTGGATAGTAGCAGAATATATGTTTCGCATCCTCAAGGCCTAATGAGTTTTTACTTTAATGAAAAAACAAGGCAATTTGAAGAGGAATCAGCTACTTATAAATTAGCCAACCTAACTGGCTTCTATGAAAAGACTGACGGGTCACTCTGGTTGAGCACAAGGGATGATTCCAAAGCGATAAAAGTGGTTCCTAAGTATATGGATGGTACACTTGATTTAGACGCTTCGGAATATATCGTATATGATGAAAAAGATGGCTTGCCAAAATCTAGTATCTGGATTGGCGGTGATGATTATGAAATGCGAGTGTTTGCTGAAACAGTTGAAGAAACATATTATTTTAATGAGGATAACCAACGTTTTGAGAAAAAGAAATTCTACTTTGATGAATATTTGGATTGGAAGAAACCAGGTTCTGGTGGTAGAACTACGGACGATGGCAAACGTTTTTTAGATGTCGGTTCTGGAATAATGATTGCGGAGAAACAGGAAAACGGGGAGTTTAAGGTAGTGAATACGGATACATTCAAAGAACTTAACAACACGCGAATAATTAATATTTACCCTGAGGAACCTGAAGCAGATGGTTCAAGGGTTATTTGGTTTTCTGGACCAGATGGAATTTTTAGGTATGAAGGTAATCTGGAAAAACCGGTAATTCCTCAATTTAAGGTAGCGGTGAGAAGTATGACCATTGCTGGGGATTCTATAGTTTATGGAGGAAATACCACCTTCCCTGAAAAGATGAGTATTCCGTTTGATAAAAATTCAGTTACTTTAGGGTACGCAGCACCGCTCTTTGTAGGTCAAAAGGATATAAAGTACAGTACCCAATTAAGTGGTTTGGACGACAAGTGGTCCGAGTGGACTTTACAAACTACACGGGAATACATTAACCTTCCTGCTGGGAAATATACTTTTAAAACTAAAGCACAAAATATTTATGGCGATATAACGGAGGAAGCAGCGGTTTCCTTTTCTATAAATGCACCTTGGTATGCCACGTGGTGGGCTTATGCCTTATATGCTCTGGGCATTTTAGGATTTATTTACTTTTCGGTAAAAGCGCGGACTAAGATTCTGCTTAAGCAACAAAAGATATTGGAAGATAAGGTAGAAGAACGTACTGCCGAAGCCAATCAACGCTTAAAGGAGTTGGCAACCGTAAATCAGGTAAGTCAGGCTCTGACAGAAAAATTACAGCTAAACGATTTGATCCAATTGGTGGGGGATGAAATGAAGAAGCTCTTTAAATCTGACATTACCTATTTAGCCATTTTAGATCCTGATACCAACATAATTAACTTCCCGTACCAAGATGGGGATACGATGGAGCCCATGACCTACGGACAGGGCCTGACTTCTCAAATCATTAAAACAGGACAGCCTTTATTGCATAACAAGGACGCAGATATTAATGCGGAATACGATAAAATAGGGGTGAAGCATACCGGAAAGCAAGCCGTTTCCTATTTGGGAGTGCCCATTCCTGTAGAAGACTCGGTCATTGGGGTACTAAGCGTACAGAGTATTCAACAAGAAAGTAGGTTTGATGAGCAAGATAAAAACCTCCTAAAAACCATCGCCATTAATGTGGGTATTGCGCTGCACAATGCGGAACTCTACGAAGAAGCAAAGGAAGCAAAAGCAAAGGCAGAAGATGCGAATGAAGCAAAAAGCGCCTTCCTATCTACCGTGAGTCACGAACTTAGGACACCGCTGACATCCGTTCTTGGTTTTGCTAAAA
>CAZMUV010000177.1:0-2777 GCA_964569345.1 uncultured Maribacter sp.
ACCTGACTTACTAAAATCCCGAAGCTATTTTCGGTAAGGAAGTTGCGGACTTCCGAGATGTTTTCGTTTTTATACTGTTCTGGTATGTACATATGTTAACACAAAGCGGATGAATATAATTTTAACTCGGGCCTTTATTTTGAACGGTTACTTTTTTAGTTAAACCTAAGCCGCGTCAATATTGGTAAATGATCAGAAATATGTTTGTTGTTTTCCATTCGGTCATCAATATGAATGTAGGCTTCTACTTCAAGTAGATCTGTAAAAATATAATCGATACGCGTGTCTAAAATCTTGCTATGGTCAAAACCGCTAAAGGTTCCCGTAGGTCCATAAAACGAATTTTTTGTGCTTGTTTGGCCATCGGAAAACTGTTGTTGTAAAAATTGAATTGGGGCCGATTCTGGCGGTAAATTTAGGTCGCCCATAAGCACGACAGGTAGGTTTTCTTTCGTGCTTTCTTTTATTTTTTTTGCTATCAGCTCAGCCGATTTGGCTCTAGCTTCCTCACCAATATGGTCAAAATGTGTATTGAAGACCCATACTTTTTGTTTGGTGGCTTTATGTTCAAAAAGACCAAAGGTGCAAATACGTTCCATGGAGGCATCCCAGCCTACGGAAATAAGCTCCGGAGTGGTAGACAACCAAAACGTGTCACTTGTCAAAACATCAAATTCAGTGGTGTTATAAAAAATAGGGGAGTATTCCCCTTTTTGCTTCCCATCGTCCCTACCAACGCCAATATACTTATGAGATGGAAGCTGTTCGTCTAAAAAGCTTAATTGATTGTGTAACACTTCTTGCATACCTACAAAACTGGGTGCATACTGGTTTATGAGTTTCACCATCGCGGCTTTACGATCATTCCAATTATTTACGGTGTCGTTAACATTGTCGTATTTAATATTATAAGACATGGCCTTAAATTCCTGTGCTACCAAAAGTGGGCAAACCAACAAAAAAATAATAATAAAGAAATTTTTCACTGTACAGTTATTTAAATAATATTGGAAAGTTGAAGTTAGCGATTATCTGATAAATGTACCGTATAGAAATTTAAGGATATGAATAGCTATTTCATCTTCTGAATTGCTTTCCTGTCATGGCGTACTTAAACGAGTATACGGTACAGCGTAAAATAAAACGGTGCCTGCTATGTTATAGCTATAGTAACCTACTTAAAATCAACCTATGTGGTATCCTATCTTGCATAAATGTATACGGACTTTTTCAATCCTATGCTTGGCATTCCTAACGGCTTGTAGTACCGATGAAATTGATGCCGTACTAACGGATGAAACAGATACGGAGACTACTGATAATCCTGATGGTATTGATGAACCTGAAGCAGAAACTCCCCAGCCAGAAACACCTGAGCCGCAAAACCCTGTTACCGGTGCTATCTCGTTTGAAGAAAATTTTATAGTAAATGAAGAACGATCCTTTGCCAATTTTGTGTTGCCAACGGCTGAGTACAATAAGTTTATAACAGGAGATGGAGATCTTCGCTTGATTTCAAATAAAGTATATGAATATCTTACTGATGATTTTGATTACATCATCATTCTATCGGTAGAGGATAGTCAGCCAGATGGGTTGTTTTTCGGAAGGTCTTCATCGATTAGCAATACGATAGCCGGGCTAGGAGGGGGTACCTTTGACAATACGGCGTCTTATGGTTCTGATGGCAGGTTGAAAAATATTATTTATATGCCTAGGCTAGAGTACATACGAAACGGACCATTTTTGCATGAAATAGCGCATACTTGGGCAAATAAGAATTTTCTACCCACAACTGTTGGTGGCCATTGGGGCTATGCGGGTGTTGGTGGCCAATTGGGAGGTTTTGACGAATTGGTGAACATAGGTGGTGATAGCTATCAAGGAAGAGTGAACGGTAGGGATGGTTTTGGTTCTTTTGCGAATGGTGGTAATGCAATTCCCTACAGTAATTTAGAGCTTTACCTTATGGGCTTAATCAGTGCCGATGCGCTGGAAGCGGTTCAGGTGGCCGTTAACCCGGAACAAGGTAGTTCATTTGGTCAGTTCACGGCAGATGCCATAGAAACCTATACACCGCAAGAAATGTTAGCCACAAATGGTGCAAGAGTGCCAAACCATTTGAATTCCCAAAAAGAATTTAGAGCCTTAACGGTGATCATATCCAAAGCGCAACTGGATGATGAAAGGATGGAAACTGCTCATGCCTATCTCGATAATTTTTCGAGGCGCGCAGCCCCGGATTCTTCTTGGGGAAGCTTGAACAATTTTTGGCTGGCTACGGAGGGTAAGGCCTCATTTAGTTTTGACGTATTACCAGTTTATATTAAATAAGAGTGGTTTGGTATTGGTTTCAATCTTTTGTGGAATCTTCTTCCTTTCTCATTTCAATATAGCGAGATACCAAACGCACGCCTAATCGTGCAAAAAGGATGATGGCAATGACCATTATGATATTAAATCCGTTCATTGGATACTTTTCATTTAAAGGTTTTATAGAATTTTTCTACACAATCGGATGATACCAATTCTTATTTTAATTAGAAATGGGTAATGAAGCAATAGAGTCTATAATGGTAATGTTTTGATTTATTCTCGAATATATGGGTATTAGTGTTTTAGTGTGCATAATTAATTCTACCATAAGGTTGGAAAATTTTATTTCGGTAATCACTTTATTTACAGAAAGTGGTTTTAATGGAATATGGTCAAATTTCAAATTCAATACATTATCATAACTATCTAGTTTAGCGTTTTGATACGCCTTGAGGAGGTCA
>CAZMUV010000178.1:0-2640 GCA_964569345.1 uncultured Maribacter sp.
TTATTCCGATACATCAATTAGCATCCCGTAAAAACCTGTATATCATGGAACTATTCCATGGTCCAACTATCTCTTTTAAGGATATTGGTCTTGCTTTTTTAGTGAATTTAGTCGACTTTTTCTTAAAACGACGGAAGGAATACAGAACCCTAATCGTCGCAACAACAGGTGATACTGGTCCGGCAACTGCGTACTTTACGGCCGGAAAGTCAAATTTATCTGCTTGGGTACTCTACCCCAAAGGGATGATCACAGAAGCGCAAGAAAGACAGATGACCACCTTACCCCATTCTAATATTCATCCTGTTGGCGTTTCTAACTGTCCCGATGGCGGTGATGATTTAGATTTGGTTATTGCGAAACTATATGCAAACAAATCCTTTAAGGATAAAGTGCAGCTCTCTAGCGTAAATTCTATCAACTGGGGTCGCATACTCATGCAAACTGTTCATTATTTCTACGGGTATTTAAAAACTGTGGATACGATTGGGGAACAACTAGATATGGCTGTTCCGTCTGGAGGGTTCGGGAACCTCTGTGCTGGTGGTTTTGCACGTAAAATGGGACTGCCGGTGCATACCTTCGTCATTGCGAATAATACGAATGCCTCGCTACACCGTATTTTTACGACCGGTATTTTTTCCAAGAATGCTATTTTTGAGACCCCCTCTTCTGCCATCGATATTTTAATTCCGTATAATTTCTGGCGCTATTTGTATTTCTGTGTAGATATGGATGCGCGTAAAATAAAAGAATGGTCAGCTACCTTTTTATCCAAAGGATTGGTTCGTTTTGATGCAACAACCTATCAAGAATACGTTAAAGGTTTTCTATCTGCCAGTATATCCGATGCCACTACCCTACAGCTCATACAAGAAATCTACGGGAGTGATGACTATTTGTTAGATCCTCATGGTGCTGTTGCCTTGGCCGCTGCTGACGCGGTAAAAGAAAGCTTGGGTGACCGGAAAATGATTTGCTTGGCTACTGCGCATCCTGCGAAATTCCCAGATGTCGTGGCACGTGCCTTACAAACCGATATCGTGCCAGCACAAGGAAAGCACCACTCCATTGAAAAGGCAAAGAACAAGTGTGAAAAGGTGTATTTATGCGATCATGACCACCTTGAAGAAGCCTTACTCGATATTATGAATGCAGATTGGGATATTACCCATACAATCAACGATTAATATGGCAAACTACGCTGATATAAACCAGGACGACATAAAGGAAATCATGGAGGTCTACGGCATACATCCTGTGGACTCCTACGCCATTTTAAGCGGTGGTTCTGAAAACACCAATTACCTAGTTACCGCTAGCGCACAAAAATATGTGCTTACACTATGCGAACAAAAATCAACACAACAGGCACGTGAACTTGTAAATCTATTGGATTATTTGGCTGCCCATAATTTTGAAACCTCCCAAGTAATCCACACCAGTGCCAATGAACCAATTTCACATTGGAACGGAAAACCCGTAATCGTAAAGCTATTTCTAGAGGGGAACATCATGCCCATACTGCCCAACACTATTCTCACCGAGGTAGGAAGTCAAATGGGAAAATTGCATAGTCTAGATGCGCCAAACTACCTGCCCAATTCGTTATCCTATGGAAGAGAATCGTTCCAACAAGTACATGAGTATATGCCGGACTGTGCTTTTGGAAAATGGCTGGATGGCATACATGCCTATTTAGCAGCCTATAGCTTTGAAGATTTACCAAAATCTCTGATTCATTCTGACATTTTTTACAGCAATGTAATCGTAAGCAACGATTTAAAAACTGCCCGTATCATGGATTTTGAAGAAGCTGCGCAGTATTACCGCATCTTTGACTTGGGCATGGCCATTATTGGACTCTGTGAACATGGAAAAGAGATAGATTTACAAAAAGCGAATTTACTGTTAAGAGGATATCAAAAGAACACACAACTATCCGATGCTGAAAAAGGTGCATTACAGGCATTTACCGTATATGCTGCGGCGGCAATGGCCTTTTGGCGCCATAAGAACTTTAATTATGTAAACCCAGATGCCAACATGTACGATCATTATGTACAGCTTCAGGTCTTAGCAGATTATATACAGCGTGTTCCCAAGGATACCTTTTTAAAAATTTTAGAGGTATAGTACACTAGGACGGCACTTACAGTGCGCTAATAGCAATCTTTGCCATTCGCACCCTCGTATCGGTTTTAGTAACATCCGTCCAAGCGAAATACAACATATCATCCACTTTTTCTAGTTGCGGGAAGCCAGATTGCCGAGAGCCGTTCATCTCCACCACCGTTACCTTTTCAGATAACACCCCTGTTCTTGAAATCTTTGCCACGTTTAAGCTGGCTACTTTTTCTTTTATGTCCATCCAACTCACAACAGCTGTTTCTTCATCCACCCATACCACATCTACCCTACCAATTGTCGTTCCTGTCGCAATCACCGTGGGCTTTTGAAAGGTTTCTCCTCCATCTTTAGAAAATACTACTTGGACTCTAGCGGTATCTTGTGCGCCCGTAAACCAAGCGGCGACCAAATTATTCCCCATAGCCACTACTTTAGGGCCATTTACAGGACATCCCTTTATTTTCCATCCATCGGCATGAATGGTTTTTGGGGCTGTCCAGGTTCCATTGA
>CAZMUV010000179.1:0-2421 GCA_964569345.1 uncultured Maribacter sp.
AACATCCTTTTTCATACCAACAACAATAAAAATTAAACTTTTTTAAAGGTTTTTTGGACCAAGCCTTTAACACCTTATAAAATAGATATTTACAGAATACTACTTGTTTAAAAAAGGGGATTAAACTTACAAAATATAAATGAATTAGCAAAGTCCTTAGAAAAGGAAGCGCTACCCAACACCAAAGCATGTCCAAAACAACCTATACTATGTTCATTAACCTGTATCATCTTAGCATAAAGATTACGAAAACAGCGTTGTAAAAATTGTAGACCTTAAAACAACACATTATCTTTGTGCACCTTATATATATGATACGATGATTGAAATTACATTACCAGATGGCTCCACCAAGGAATTTGAAAAGGGAGCCACTCCAATGGATGTCGCAAACAGCATAAGCCAAGGCCTTGCCAGAAACGTAATCTCCGCCAAGTTCGAAGACACCATTGTGGAGACCACTACCCCATTAACGGAAAATGGTGCTTTGGTATTATTTACGTGGAACGACCCAGAAGGTAAAACCGCATTTTGGCATTCTACCTCACATATTGTAGCACAGGCTTTAGAGGAACTATACCCTGGAATAAAGCTGACTATAGGACCCGCAATTGAAAATGGTTTCTACTATGATGTAGATTTACCTGAGGGAAGTATCTCAGACAAGGATTTTCAAAAAATCGAACAAAAGGCAATAGAGATTGCAAGAGGTAAACATGATTATAAGATGCGTTCCGTATCTAAATCAGATGCGCTTAAATTCTACAAGGACCAAGGAAACGAATATAAAGTAGAGCTTATAGAAAATCTGGATGATGGAACAATCACCTTTTGCGACCATGATAGTTTCACCGATTTATGCCGAGGAGGGCACATTCCTAATACAGGAATCGTTAAAGCCATTAAAATTCTAAATGTCGCAGGTGCGTATTGGAGAGGAAACGAGAAAAATCCACAACTGACCCGTATTTACGGGATATCATTTCCAAAACAAAAGGAACTTACTGCCTACCTTGAGCTTTTGGAAGAAGCAAAAAAGCGGGACCATAGAAAATTAGGTAAAGAGCTAGAATTATTTACTTTTTCACAAAAAGTAGGACAAGGGCTTCCTTTATGGTTGCCAAAAGGTGCAGCCCTAAGAGAACGTTTAGAACAATTCCTTAAAAAAGCTCAAAAGAAAGCAGGCTACGAAATGGTTATTACTCCGCATATAGGGCAAAAAGAACTCTATGTAACCTCAGGCCATTATGCTAAATACGGCGAAGATAGCTTTCAACCAATAAAGACGCCAAAGGAAGACGAAGAGTTTTTGCTAAAACCAATGAATTGTCCTCATCATTGTGAAATATACAATGCCAAACCTTTTAGCTATAAAGATTTACCAAAACGTTATGCCGAATTTGGCACCGTTTATAGATATGAACAAAGCGGCGAACTTCATGGTTTAACAAGGGTAAGAGGCTTTACACAAGACGATGCCCATATTTTCTGTATGCCAGAGCAACTGGATCAGGAATTCAAAGATGTAATTGACTTATCCTTATATGTGTTAGAATCCTTAGGGTTTGACAACTATACTGCCCAAGTATCTGTAAGGGATTTAGATGATCCAGATAAATACATTGGTTCTGTTGAAAACTGGGAAAAAGCAGAGCAAGCAATTATCAATGCTGCCGAGGAAAAGGGACTTAATTATGTCATAGAGAAGGGGGAAGCAGCATTTTATGGACCAAAACTAGACTTTATGGTTAAGGATGCCTTGGGAAGAAAATGGCAATTGGGTACTATCCAAGTGGATTACAACCTACCAGAACGATTCGACTTAACATACAAAGGCAGTGATAACGAACTTCACAGACCTGTAATGATACACCGCGCACCGTTTGGCAGTATGGAGCGTTTTATTGCCCTATTACTTGAGCATACCGGAGGAAACTTTCCTTTATGGCTAACCCCAGAACAGGCTATAATTTTACCTGTAAGCGAGAAACATGAAAAATATGCTGAAAAAGTTTTAAAATCCCTAGAAAATAACGAAATTCGCGCCCTCTTGGATAGTAGAAGCGAAACTATTGGAAAGAAAATACGAGAGGCAGAGATGAGCAAAGTGCCGTTTATGCTTATCGTTGGTGATACCGATGAAAAGGAAAATACTATTTCCGTTCGAAAGCACGGAGGTGAAGACTTAGGAGCGATAACGATAACAGCGTTTACAGACTTGGTTAATACTGAAATAAATAGTACCTTAAAGTCGTTTTAAAAGTGCCTTACTCAAGATTTGTTGAAATACAAATCTAACCTATATAAGAAGTAGGTATAATGGAAAAAGGTTAAAGTAATGTTTAATTAAAAAATACGAGTCATAGCAATACGTAAAAGATTTAGGCCTCAACCTAGAAGGGAAAATAAGAATCCCCACAA
>CAZMUV010000180.1:0-2416 GCA_964569345.1 uncultured Maribacter sp.
TGAAAATGCCACGATAAACGTAAAAAATAAAACTTTTTTCATACTATGTTATTTAGTTATTTCTTTACAAATTTAAACATTACTTAGGCTTATCCTAATTGCAACTGTCTATTTTTATGTGACTTATATAATTTTTTTTTCTTCTTTTCGGTGCATTTTTCAATTTTTGTGAGGTACGCCCCAAAAACCTAACATAAGCATACTAAAGAATGCTGTATTGGATGGGTATCTGCAGTACAAGTTAATATCTTGTGTATCCGTTCTTTCTCTACATAAAACCCACTCATGGATATTGGACGTTGCTCAAGAAGTTCAGTATCTTACAAAGCACCCTCATACCTATCCATTCATCTATCCCTTTGGTACTATATTTTAAATCACCATTAGTACTACACCCAAGAGCGGTAGCTTTAATGAATTTAAGCGACTCAAGAGGTTGAATGCTTTTTTCGTTTCTAAATAGTTCTTATCTTCTAAAGCAAACGTATAGTTATGAAATTACTACAGAAAACTATTTTGAGTTGTCTCTGTGTGCTTGTTTTGATAGTATCGGCATGCCAACGAAATACTCCAGAAGATTTTTGGGATTATGAAATTGATTTTGGGGAATATCAATCTCAAGGGGTTTTGAAACTTAAAAATACGAATCGCTCTATTGAAGGGTCGCTAGTATCCTTAGATGATGGCACATTTGCTCTCCAGAATGTTATAGCGAATGACAACAGTTTATCGGGTGATTTTATCCTTTATGGAAAGGATGCTAATCTAGAAGGTTCTTTTGAAAGAGGCTCTTTTTCTGGTAAAATCAAAATTGAAGACGAAGAGTTTCTATTTACGGCAACAAAACAAGCTACGGAAACCCATATAATTAACCGCTCTGAAATCCAGTATGTGCTATCAGAAAATGATGTAGCCGAAATTGAGAATGATATTGACCATTCCGGAATAATTTCAGATATGGATCGTGAGGGGTACAAACGAGGTGAACGCATATATAGTTCGAACTGTATTAACTGCCACGGTAATGAGGAGGTTGAAGGTTCGATTCCCCTTTCTACCAAATTCTGGATGCAAGAATTGAAAGCGGGTAGCGATGCCTATTCCATGTATCAAACTATAAGCCGAGGGTATGGCTCCATGCCTCCGCAACTCGTTTTGACCCCACAAGAAAAGTATGATGTAATTTCTTATATCCGTCATAAGTACATTAAGGACAAAGAGAACGAACAATTTGTTGCAAGTACGCCAGGCTATCTCGCTGGTTTACCCAAAGGTACTTCTCGCGGTCCGGCAACCAAACCCTATCAACCTTGGGCAGATATGAACTACGGAAATTTTTTCATCAACACCTATGAATTGGCTGACGAAGAGACTGGTATTGAAAGATATCATTCTCCAGGTCCTTCTCCATACCCTGATGAAGATTATCTTAAAAATAACTTTGCATATAAAGGTATTGCTGTCCGTTTAGACAAAGGGGAAGGAGGTGTTTCCAAGGGAAAAGCTTGGATGCTATTTGACCATGACCTTATGCGTGTTGCAGGAGCTTGGACAGGTAAAGGTTTTATAGATTGGAATGGTATTCTATTGAATGACAAACATGAAACCTATCCACGTACTATTGGAAAGCTCCATTTTGAAACACCTGTTGGTCCTGGTTGGGCGAATCCCGTGACGGGTTCTTTTAAAGACCCAAGATTTGTAGCTAGAGACGGCCGTGCTTTTGGGCCGCTTCCGAAACGCTGGGCGAACTACAAGGGACTATATCATTATGAAGATCAGATTGTAATTTCTTATTCGGTTGGGCAGGCTAATATTTTAGAGAAGTTAGGAATGGAAAGCCAGGGTAAGGACACGATCTTTACAAGGACATTGAATATTTCTCCTTCAACCTCATTGTTAAAAATGAGAGTAGCTCCAGAAACCGTAGGAGTTCAATTAATAGGAGAAGGGGCTAGTTTATCAAAAGAGGATGGTTTTGTAGTATTGAATATAGCGCGGTCAAAAGAAGTTAAAGTCAAATTATTTATTGCAAATACCAACAAATCTGATTTTGCCAAACTCGAAACAACTAAAGCCATTCCAGAAGACTTACGGAAATATACCTTGGGTAACGGCGCACCGCATTATCCAAAAGTTTTAAAAACTACCATTACCAAAGGAGCTGACCGAGGTGCTTTTGCAGTAGATTTACTAACACCACCGTTCGAAAACCCGTGGTCTTGTAGAATGAAGTTGAGTGGTATTGATTTTATGAAAGATGCCAATAAGGCTGTCGCTTGCGCCACAGATGGTGATGTTTGGCTCATTTCGGGCCTTACAGATAGTTCTGGAGAATTAACTTGGCAACGCATTGGGTCAGGACTTTTTCAACCCTTGGGTATTAAAGTCTTGAATGATAAAATATATGTCATCT
>CAZMUV010000181.1:0-2337 GCA_964569345.1 uncultured Maribacter sp.
TCATTAGTTTAATGGAGGAGCAAAAAACGATAACCAATAAAGGAGGTACCATGCGTTTAGGAGCTTGGGACTGTAAGTTAACAGCAAATAGTTTGGTTCAGAAAGTATATGGTGGAGCAACTGAAATTAAGGAACGCCACCGGCATAGGTACGAGTTTAACAATACGTATAAGGAACAACTGGAAAACGCAGGACTAATAGCCTCAGGGATTAATAGCGCAACCAACTTGGTAGAAATCGTAGAGCTAAAGGAACATCCTTGGTTTATAGGCGTGCAGTATCACCCAGAATACAAGAGTACTGTTGCAAATCCACATCCTTTGTTCGTTGCTTTTGTAAAGGCAGCCTTGGTGCACAAAAATGCATAAACTAATGCCACTATGGCATATACTCCGTATTTGGGCATATATTTGCGTTTACGAAAATAGGTTTTAGAACATAAACCGGAAGATTACCTTAATTAACGAGATATTTTTTTAGATGGAAGAAAAGAAAATGGATGTCAAATCCATAATTGGTTTTGTACTAATTTTTGGAATACTCATCTTTATGTTTTATCAAAACCGACCAACACCGGAGGAGATAGCAGAGAAAGAAGCGCAACAGGAACAGCTTGATGCCTCCGAAGCAGCTGCAGAGACAAAAACAGTAGCGCCAGTACAAATCGAAACACCAGTACTGGATGTGACCGACTCAACAGCGGTAGCCAGTTACAAAAGCCAGATCGGAGCGTTTGGATATACCGCACCTACTGCTGGGACTACAGTCTTGGAAAATGAAGTACTGTATTTGAAGATAAGTAATAAAGGAGGACACATCGTAGAGGCCAAAATGAAGAATTTTGTGACCTACGATTCTATTCCCGTGTATTTGATTAAAGATGGAAATGCCTCTTTTGGACTTTCTTTTTCTACTACGGATAATCGTGTTTTGAATACCAAGGATTTATACTTTGAACCTTCCATGACGAGCTCTGGAAATAATCAAGTTCTTTCTTTAAAAGCAAAGACGGCTAACAATCAGTATTTAGAATACCGATATGAAATAAAACCAGATGATTATTTGGTCGATTTTACAATTAGGAGTCAAGGCTTGGATAGGGTGATTTCTGATAGTAAACCGGTTTCCTTAGATTGGAGTTTAAAGGCTATTAGGCATTCTAAAAGTATTGTTTATGAAAATAGATATACGAGGTTAACATACAATCACGAGGACGATAAGCTAAGTAAGCTTTCTGAAGGAAGTGATGATGAAGAATTGGAGGAAAATATCAAATGGATTTCTTACCGACAGCATTTTTTTAGTACTATTTTAGCTGCCGACGAGCCCTTTAAAACGGGAGATTTAAGGTCTAAGAATCTTGTAGAAGAAGAGAGTCGTACGTTTGGATTTACGAAAGAGTACGCTTCAGTACTTCCGATTGAGGTAAAAGGAGGGGAGCTTTCTAAAAATATGCACTGGTATTTTGGCCCTACAGATATAAAAGTACTTTCAAAATATGAGGATTTGGGTCTTGTTGATTCCATCCCTTTTGGATGGGGGATTTTTGGCTGGATTAATCGCTATGTATTTACACCGTTTTATTCCTTTTTAGGTGGCATGTTACCTGCCGGAATCGCTATTATTATCATGACAATTTTGGTGCGTTTGGCCATGTCTCCGGTAACCTATAAGTCCTATTTGTCACAAGCAAAGATGAAGGTGTTAAAACCAGAAATCACGGAGCTGGGCGAGAAGTTTAAGGACAACGCCATGAAAAAGCAGCAAGAAACCATGAAGTTATATGGTAAGGCCGGGGTGAGTCCCATGAGCGGCTGTGTGCCAGCGTTTCTGCAAATGCCAATATTCTATGCACTGTTCATGTTTTTCCCAACATCCTTTGCATTACGGCAAAAACCTTTCTTGTGGGCAGATGATTTATCCTCTTTTGATACCATCTATCAATTTCCAGAAGGTATCTCGATACCTTTTTATGGGGATCATGTGAGTCTGTTTCCCATATTAGCCTCTATTGCCATTTTCTTTTATATGATGATGACCACAGGGCAAAATATGCCAACGCAGCCGGGTATGCCCAATATGAAATTTATCATGTACTTAATGCCTTTTATGATGTTGTTCTTCTTTAACAACTATGCGAGTGGATTAAGTTTGTATTATTTCGTTTCTAACATGATTACGATTGGTATTATGTTAGTCATCAAGAATTTTATCTTGGACAATGATAAAATACATGCCCAGATACAGGAGAATAAAAAGAAACCTAAGAAAGAAAACAAGTTCCAGCGTAAAATGCGCGAAGTGATGGAGCAAGCCGAGACGAATAAAAAGAAATAG
>CAZMUV010000182.1:0-2268 GCA_964569345.1 uncultured Maribacter sp.
CGTCAGACTGTCTAATAACTTGTTTATAGCTTTTGGGAAATAACCAAAGGTGTTTTTGAGCTTTTTCGTATCTTAAAGGTATGAAATATATCATTGGAAAAGACCGAAAACAGACCTGCCTCTTTCCTATTTCTTTGGAAGATTCTATTGAACAAGACAACAGTGTAAGAGCTATTGACCAATTTGTGAACCAGCTGGATTTAGCAGCTCTTGGGTTTCGCCAAGATCATACTGAAAACGGCCCACCAGCTTACCATCCATCGGTTTTATTAAAACTGTTTATTTATGGCTATTTGAACAGAATACGTTCATCCCGACAATTAGAAAAAGAATGTAGGCGAAATATTGAAATTATGTGGCTGCTCGAATCCCTTGCACCCGACCACAATACCATAAGTAACTTTAGAAAGGATAATCCAAAAGCTATTAAAAAAGTGTTTTTTGCTACAGTAAGTATTGCAAGAAATTTTGGCCTTATAGGTGCAACGCTTATAGCAGGTGATAGCACCAAGTTAAGAGCTCAGAATAGCAAGAAAAATAATTTTAATCAGAAAAAAATACAGCGCCATTTAGATTACATTGATACTAAATTAGAACAGTATAACAAAGCACTAGAGCAGAGTGAAACTCAAACACAAAAAGAGCAAATCAAGAAAGACATTGATAAACACAAAGGACGTAGAAAGCAATACGAACGACTTGAACAACAACTTAAAGAATCGGGCGAACCACAGATATCAACTTCAGACCCTGACAGTAAGCAAATGCTGCTTCGTAACAATATTACAGAGGTCGCCTACTGTATTCAGACTACTGTTGATGCTCAGTATAATATTCCCATCGATTATCTGGTAACTAGTGAAAACGATTCCAAGGCTATGGGACAGATGTTGCGTAGGGCAAAGACCATATTGCGTACAAATACATTTACAGCTCTTTATGATAAAGGATATCATACCGGAAGTGAATTCAAAACAGCAAGCCAGCTCTCCATAGAAACACTTGTTGCCATACCAGCTTATGCAGCTAAAGCACCAGATCCAAAATACGACTCAGCAAATTTTAAATACAATAGAGACACAGACACTTACACCTGTCCTCAACATAACACGCTAAAGAGCAACGGTAGCTGGTATAAAGGAAATAACTATCGGTTTAAACAATACAAAACTAATAAATGTAAAAGTTGCCCAGCCAGAGCTTTATGCACACTATCCAAAGCAAACGGAAAGGTTTTACAGCGCAGTGAATTCCATCACTATGTCGAAGATAATGCACTGCGTGTAGCAAACAACCCACAAGCATACAAAAGACGTCAGGCTATCGTAGAGCATCCTTACGGTACCATAAAACGACAATGGGGGTTTGATCACGTAATGACCAAAAAATCAATACAAAATGCAAGTGCTGATGTAGGCTTCATATTTATAGCCTATAATCTTAAAAGAATATGGAACATACTCAAACAAGGTAAAACAACCCTTTGTGAACAGTATAAAGACCTAATTACGCATGTAAAGACCTTTTTAAGACTATTTACAACCTTAAAAATAAAAAGCACTTTCCAGCTACTCTTCTTAATACAAATATGTATTTTGGTCTATAGTTTAAAATAAAACGAAGGTTATTAGACAAACTGACGTTGTACAATATTTTACAACACAACGAATAGAATTCTCAAATGACAAGAGTGAAAACCATTAAGAATAAAACAATCCTACTATTATTTTTAATAATTATTAATACTAGTTACGCTCAGGTTAGTGGGGATTCTTTGAGATTGATTTGGGAAAACGAAAACCAATTAGATTCTATTAGATTCAATGCTTTAGAAGAATATTACGAAATTAACAATCAAATAAAACCAGATTCTACACTTGTAACTCTTGATTATCACTATGAATTAGCAAATGAAAAAAACGCAACGTTACAACTGTATCGTGCAACTAAAAGAAAAGGAAATATTCATAGACTAAAAGGAAACTATGATATTGCTATGGAAGCTTTCACAGAATCTGAAAACTTAGCGAAACGACTAAATGATCCAATTTTACAAGCTAAAATAATGGGTAATATGGGAAATGTTTTTGTTTACAGACAAGATTATAAACAAGCAACAGTACATTTTTCCAAGGCATTAAAGCTATACCAAGAATTAAATAATTCGGAAGGAGAATCCCATATGTTAACTAGCTTAGGAAGTGTTTTTTTAATCATTAATAATTATGATTTAGCATTAGAATATTATGAAAAAGCGCTTTCTATTTT
>CAZMUV010000183.1:0-2178 GCA_964569345.1 uncultured Maribacter sp.
ATTTATTGTTCACCGTATTTGCCCCTGCAGATCCTGCTTTCAATGTTTTATTAACGGATTTAGGCGTGGAAACTCTTGCAGATGTTGACCCTGCGGCGGTAAGTGGGTTGTTAACGCTGCACGTTGTTAACGATGCTAACGTACGTTCTACAGATTTAGCAGATCTTGGCGGTGTCATCCCAACAATAGGTGGTAATTTAAGCCTTGACGGCTTGGTTATTACTGATGGAAATGATAACCCTATTAATATTCTTGCTCCTAGTCTAGTTGATATCCAAGCTATCAATGGAGTTGTACATGCTGTTGATTATGTAATTCGTGCTCCAGTAGAATAATACAAAGTTTCAAGACCGAGGTTGATGACCTCATGTTTATATTGCTTTAGTTAGCAAAAAACCCTTCGGATAATCCGAAGGGTTTTTTTATGGTATAACAACAAAATTCTTAATTCTTTTCAACGTTCCTATGAGCTAATCTAGTAAATACGCAATACAACTAATAAGCAAATGCCTTTATAAATCTGTGGTTGGTGTATTCTTAGTTGCCTTCGTTATACAACTTAAGTAGCCAAAGGAAACCTAAGGTTAGGGAAAATTGATGGAGCTAATAGTACTTCAGGAAATTTAAAAAATCCGTATTATACTTCGTCCCACGCATTGGAGGGCGATTACCTTACCAAAAACAGGCGACAATATTGCCAACCTTACTGATAGTTAAGGAGCTACTTATACAGGAATTATAGCCGTTGATGTTAAAGCCGGAAATAGTGTGATTCACACACTGAATAAAGTAATAATTCCAAATACGACGAACAATAACTAAAATTTAAATTTTAGTTCATCAAGAAAAAGCCGCTTTTACAGCGGCTTTTTTATGCCTTTTTATTCAATTATTGCTCATATTGTATCCATTTTGTTAAACTTTTCTAAATATTTAATAAACAAAAGCAACCTTTTACAATTTCATACATCTGTTAGGTATAAATGAACAAAAAGATTGAATTGTTTTATGAATTACGTATTTATTTACATTTTGAGGATGATGACTCCACAAAAACTACAAAATGTTAAACGATACTTTAATTATAATTCTATCTGCTAGTTCTATTTTATTAGTAATAAGTTAAACAATTTACCTAAAACACACATTATGAAAAAAGTAGTATCAATTAAAAGTTTACTGGCGCTTTTGGCGATCGTTTTCGTTGCGTGGTCCTGTGACAATGACCAAGACGAAGACACTGCCAAATCTCTAGAAGAAAAGAACATTGTAGAAACAGCTATCGCCGAGGAAGCACTCTCCTCCTTGGTAGTCGCGTTGTCTACTGCCGATAATTCGGAAGGAACAGATCTAATAGGCACGTTAAGTGGTGATGGTCCCTTTACCGTTTTCGCGCCCACAAATGCTGCATTTGCAGCTTTACTAGAATCTTTGGACGGATTTGAATCCTTAGAAGATTTTGATACAGATGAGGAAAGAGCCATACTTACAACCATACTATCGTATCATGTGGTTGCTGGTGTTGAAGCAAAATCTACCGATTTAACCGAAGGACAAACGATTGCTACCTTCCAAGGAGAGGAAGTAAGCATTAGCCTTGAAGGGGGTGTTTTTATTAAAGACAAACAAGCTGAAGACGTACAAGCAGCGAAAGTAGTTATTGCAGATGTAGCAACTAGCAATGGCGTCGTTCATGTTATAGATAAAGTATTATTGCCACAAGCGATTATAGATGCTTTAAACAATGGAGAAATGATTAACGAAGCAGGAACGCTTGTAGACTTAGTAGTAGCTACCGAAGCACTTTCAGTGTTAGAAGCTGCGGTCATCAAAGCAGGATTGGCAGAAACACTTTCTTCTGAAGGCCCATTTACGGTTTTCGCACCCACAGATGATGCATTTGTTGCGTTGTTGGGGGTATTAGGTGATGATTACAACAGCTTAGATGATTTTGATGAAGAAGCTGAAATTGCGTTATTAAGAGATATATTATTGTACCATGTTATTGCTGCTCAGGTTAACGCAGCCGATTTAGCAGCGGGTATGGTTCCAACGGCACTTGCTGATAATAGTATAGAAGTTATTGCTTCTGGTGCTAGTTTTGTAATCGGTGATGCTTCGGAAACAGATGCAAACATTACCGGAACAGATATCATGGCCTCCAACGGAGTAGCACAC
>CAZMUV010000184.1:0-1766 GCA_964569345.1 uncultured Maribacter sp.
CTTGGTGGGAAACTACCGCTTAATGTACAAACCGGATTATACTATAATGTCGTTAGACCCGATTTTGGTCCCAAAATGCAATGGCGCCTACAGGTGGCATTTTTAATACCAAAAACCCTTTTTTCAGGTTCAAAATAACCCAGATTGTAGAACCGATTAAAGCCTTGTCAGCGCCATAAATACTAATATTTTAAAAAGCGAATTATGAAACCAATCTTGAAAATCAGCAGTGTTAAACTGAATTTCCTATTCTTAATATTTGTTTTTATGGCAAGCGTAATATTTTCCAAAATGCATGCTCAGGATGTAAAAGAGACGGATAGTATAACTAGTATTACGCAGGAAAAGCAAGTACAAAAACCAAAAAAGGAAAAAAAAACAAAGGATGAATATAAGGTATTTGGAGGCCTAAATTTTAATGAATTGAGTTTTGACTCTGAGTTATTAAAGCCGACTATGGCTGCTGGATGGGCTCTTGGTGCTTCTTATAAACGCGGGCGATTTTTTTATGGGGAGATAGGCGCAACATATAACAATTCGGTTTATAATTTGTTAGATACTGCACTCACCCCAGGCACACTTCTAGACGGTGTTTTCACTGTAAGGAGTGTTGATATTCCGATCTCGTTTGGTGTTAACTTTCTAAGTTTTGTCAATAGGCTTGGAGGTCTCCGGATATATGCAAGCGCGGTACCGTCATTCACTTTAGGCGTAGGAGATAATGGATTGGGCATTTCTACAGATCAGATCAACTCTTTCAATTTTTACGGGCAGGCAGGTGTAGGTGTAGATGTGGCATTTTTATTTCTAGAGGCAGGGTATAAGTATGGATTTATAGATTTGTTTGAAAATGATATCAAATCCAACCCAAATCAACTATTTATCAATCTTGGATTTCGGTTTTAATAAAATAAATGTTTTCGCCCAAAACAATGCTCAAAAAGAATATCCGGTTTGCACTGCTTTTACTTTTCCCAGGAAATTCGCTTTATGCACAGGATGTAGCGGATAAAAGTGTAAAAGAACAAATACGGCTAAATTATAATGCAGCCATAGCGCTTACAGCTGCTAAAAGAACCTTTAAAATGGACTTATGAAAAATTATAATTATGTAATCTTATGGCTATCCATTATAAGCCTAAATTTTAGCTTTGGGCAATCAAACACCGATGGCCGTTTTAGAACTATTCAGATAAGTGGTCATTCTGGCGCACACCTTTACGGAGGAGAACGGCTTGATGAGGAAACTATTTCTGAATATGGCGCTTTTGAGTTGCGCTATGCTTGGCAAAATAGTAATCCAGAGAGTTGGGCAAGCCAGTATGGTTATCCTTCTTATGGTATTGGTTTTTATTCCGGGTTTTTAGGGGATCCCCAAATATTTGGCAACCCGAATGCGCTTTTTAGTTTTATTAATTTTCCACTTTCTAAGCCTTCAAAGCGCAATGCTTTTAAAATAGAACCAGCTCTTGGATTAACCTATAACCTCGAACCTTTTGATTCCGAAACCAACCCAACCAATGATGCTATCGGGGCAAGACTAGCAGTATATTTTAATCTTAACTTTGGATGGAACTATAAGTGGACCAACGAGATGGATATCTCCTATGGTATCGATTTTACTCATTTTAGTAATGGAAGATCCAGTACACCAAATTGGGGCCTTAATATGTTTGGCCTTAATGCAGGGCTACGTTATCACTATAACGCCGATGAGCATAAAATTAATAAAGATCCATATGCGCCTCGGGTTTTACCGGCGCGTT
>CAZMUV010000185.1:0-1756 GCA_964569345.1 uncultured Maribacter sp.
CTACTGCTAAACCAACTCCTGTTAATGAAGCATTTTTAATAAAGTGTCTTCTTTTCATAATTTAATTTCTTTACAATTAATACGTCACTCCTTGTTTATCCAAAACAGTTTTAGTCCTGAAGGCATAGAATAATAAATAAGCAAAGCAAGCCACAGCAATCCAATAGGATGCTTGAATATTAAATACATCAGCAAGTTTACCTTGAACGGGTGGAATAATTGCACCGCCTAAAATCATCATAATCAAAAATGCAGAACCTTGTGATGTGTATTTTCCTAAACCAGCAATACTTAATGTAAAAATACAAGGCCACATGATCGAGCAGAATAAACCTCCAGATATGAATGCAAATAAAGCAATATTTCCTGAAGTGAATAAACCAATCAGCATAGCTGTCATTCCTAAAAGGCTAAATATTTTTAAGGTTTTAACGGGGCTGTCTTTTGCCAAGAAAAATCCACCAATCTGAACAGCAATACAAACCGCAAAGAAGAGTATTTCATTTGTAGTGAAACTGTATTTAACCAAATTGGCTAATATGATTACGGCGAATGCAACATATGGAACTATAATTAAAAGCACTTTTTTCAATCCTTTACTTGGATTAAAAACCGTAATAGCACCAACCCATCGTCCTATCATAAGTCCTCCCCAATACATGGATATATACTTGCCTAATTCCGAATCATTCAATACCGGTAATCCTATAGTGTTTAAGCCCGTATTTTCGACACCTTGTTTTAATAGTTCTCCAAGGTTACTTCCAATAGTAACTTCAACGCCTACATAAGTAAATATAGCCAGCATGCCCAAAACAAGTTGAGGATATTTCATTGCTCCCCAACCTTCTGGTTTTTTAGAAGCACTAGTATTAGCTATAAAAACAGAAGCGATGACTGCGAATAATGCGACGAACAAGACAATTAAACGTGTCTGCTCTATATCTTCTGTAGCAACTGTATCGCCTGAGTATGTACTAAAAATGTAGCCAAAGCAACCAACGATGACTAAGGTTAATACAATCAATAAATTACGCGCTTTATTAGCAGGCTCAAAAGCTGTTTCAGATTTTAGAGAAGGTAATTTTTTTGAAAAATGAAACATTGCTGCTGCTACTAAAAATAGAGCACCAACACACATATATAGAACCTGTACTGTAACAAGTGTAATTTCATTAGTATTAATTTTCTCTACCAATTGTTCTGTAGACCAAGATGCAGATCCGAAAATAGCCAGACTCACGACAATAGGCCCTATAGTTGTTCCAAAGGAATTAACACCCCCAGCCAAGTTTAGGCGATGTGAGCCTGTTTTAGGATCTCCAAGTGCTACGGCAAATGGGTTGGCTGCCGTTTGTTGTAATGAAAATCCTAATGCGACTATAAAAAAAGCGATAAGAACATAATAGAAAACTTCTGTTTGTCCCTGCTCTGCACCAGCTGTTGCTGGATACATTACAAATGCGCCAATTGCGGATAAAAGGAGACCGTAAACAATACCATTTTTGTACCCCCAATTATTTAAGATGTCTCGTTTTACAGCACTAGACATTACAAAAAGTGAAAGCGCTCCGATGTAATAAGCACCGTAAAAAGCAAAATCAACCAATTGCGATTGAAATTGATCTATATTAAAGTAGGTTTTACAAAATGGGATAAATACGCTATTTGACGCTGCTATAAATCCCCAGAAAAAAAACACGGTGACTAAGGTGGTTAAAGCTGATTTGTTGTTTTGGTTACTCATTTTGGTTTT
>CAZMUV010000186.1:0-1693 GCA_964569345.1 uncultured Maribacter sp.
GGAATGATTAAACCTTAAGTTTTAAATTGTTTAATAAGCCTAAAAATCTGCCGAAAACTAGACTCGAACAGGTTTTGTTTTGGTACATCACTTTAGTTAAAAGTCATTTTTTTAAATGCTGAAATTTCTTAAATTGCGATTTTGGATAATTTTTTGTGTTGATCGACAATCCCTTAAAATCCATCCAAAAACAATCGTTTAATTATAAAACAAGGACAATGAAAAAATTCCTTCTCCTTTTTATTGGAGCTATGCTGCTGTTTAATTGCAAACAGGGGGTTAACTCAAAAATGAATACACCAGAACAAAAAGAGCCAAAAGGCGCAAAAAATGTTGCCTACCAATGGGGGCAAATGGCCTTGACAGCCACAGCCAATGACACCGAACGGTTTCAACCGAGACCTACTATCACCTCACGTTATTTAGGATTAATCTCTGTTTCTGTGTTTGATGCTTGGGCCATGTATGACGAAAAAGCAACACCAGTATATTTAATGGGAGTTTCTAAACGGCCAGCGGCTGAACACATCTTAAAAAACAAAGAAATAGCAATAAGTTATGCTGCATTTAGAACCATGAGCGAATACTATTATTCAGATACCGAACTGTTTGCTAATTTCATGAAAGAACTTGGACTTGACCCCAACAATAATAGTTTAGATGCAGCAACCCCAGAAGGAATAGGAAACTTAGCTGCAAAAGCCGTAATCGAAGCAAGAAAAAATGACGGTGCCAACCAATATGGAGAAGAAGAAGGCTCCAAAGGAAAGGCCTACTTTAACTATGTGGACTACCAGCCGATAAATTCCGCAGATAATAATGTGGATGGGAATCGTTGGCAGCCCAAATATTTCTCGGACGGTAAAGGTGGTACGTTTGCACCAGCCTGTCTCACGCCTTTTTGGGACAAGGTTACCCCGATAGCCTTAAAAACTGGAGCGCAATTCAGACCTGGGCCACCGCCCCTAATAGGTTCTAAACAATTAGAAGAAGAAGTAAAGGAGGTGGTTGAAATGCAAAGCAACCTCACCGATTACCAAAAAGCACTCGTAGAATTTATGCGAGACGGACCACAATCTGTGCAACAAGCCGGACACTGGCTAAAGTTCGCGCAGGATGTTTCTAGAAGAGACAACCATACATTAGACCAGGATGTGAAAATGTATTTCTATAATCAAGTGGTAGCTATGGATTCATTTATAGCTTCTTGGGACTCCAAGATGTATTATGACTATGCCAGACCTTATGCTTTGGTACATGAATATTACGAAGGGAAAACTATAAAAGCATGGGGAGGTGTAGACAAAGGCATGATAAACATGGATGGTTCTCAGTGGAGACCCTATTCTCCTGACACTTTTTTATGTCCGCCATTTCCTAGTTATACCTCTGGCCATAGCACCATTAGTGGCGGCTGTGCAGAAGCTTTAAAACTATGGACAGGTAGCGAAACCTTTGGTTCGGAAGCAAAATTGGTCGCTGGCGCCTTAACAGAACCTGATAATTTAGGAGACACCATTACACTTATATTTCCAACGTTTACAGAAACTGCTGAAATGGCGGGTATTTCAAGGGTTTTAGGTGGATATCATATTCAGGCCGACAATGTCGCTGGACTGAAATTAGGTAGGGATGTAGCGCACGAGGTTTGGGGCTTTTACAAAAAGCACGTAGGAGAAGAGTAATTTTATAG
>CAZMUV010000187.1:0-1651 GCA_964569345.1 uncultured Maribacter sp.
GCCGATGGTACTGCTTATTGTGGGAGAGTAGGTCGCCGCCTTTTTTGTGCCAATTATAAATTGGTATTTATAAAACCCTTACTAGTAAAATAGTAAGGGTTTTTTTCGTTTTACAATCGTTCTATTGGTGAATAGACATCAAAATAGACCGAACTTAGATTGGGTTTTGACGGATCAAGTCCAAAAGTTGTGGGATTTTAAGATTACGCAAAAATTGTTGTTAGCCTAAATAAGAAGAAATCTACGTTTCTAACCCCTCTAAACTGTGCCCTAAATGCTTTTATTTTAGCGTTGAAAGATTCTGCTGAAGCGTTTGTACTTCTATTATCAAAGTAGTTGAGTATATTTTTATAATGTATAGACATTGTTCTGGATATAGTATTAAAGCTTTTAAAGTCCGCTTGTCTTACTTTTTCATCCCATTTGGCTAATCTTATAAGTGCGGACGTTTTATCCTTTGTATTGTTAAATATCCAAGATAAGTTTTGGCATAATTTGTATGCCTTTTCTATATCAGGATAGTGTTTAAAAAGTATATCGGCTCGTTCTGCTTGATTTTCAGTCCATTTACTGCTTGATTTGTATAATAAATACCTACTTCTAGCTAGTAATTGTTTTAAGGTATCACCATTAGATAGTATCTCAGGAGTATATTTTAGAGATTTGTTTTTTGCATTTTCTATGGCATCATTTTCATTATCAAGAGCTTCCCATCGATGTTTAATCCTTATTTCTTGTAACGCATCTAACGCTAATTTTTGAACGTGAAAACGATCAATAACTAAGGAAGCGTTGGGGAATGATTTTTTAACGATTAGCCCCATGTTTGCTGCCATATCTAAGGTTACCTCTTTAACTTTATTTCTTTGTGTTAAAGGAATTTTATTAAGGATATTAATAACCGTCTCTGCTTTAGTTCCTTTAACCATCGCTATTATAGCTCCATTCTTTCCTTTTGCCGCTTTATTGGTTAGTATGGTATATAAATCACCATTAGAGAAAGCTGTTTCATCTAAAGAAAGGTGGCTTCCTATATTTTCAGGAAATAACATCCATTGTTTTGCATGCGTTTTTTGATCCCAAGACTTAAAGTCACTTAAATAGTCTTTGTATTGCCTTTGTAAGCTTTTGGGATTAACCCCATAGAAATTAGCTACAACTGCTGTACTAGAAGCATTATTATTGATAGAGTTCTTTTAAAAAAGCAGCAAACTCACCAGTAATTCTAGTTCCTTTTGCTACTAATTGCCAATCTCTTGTGACTACTTTACCTGTGTTTTCATTAAGCCATCTTCGCCGCTTAATATGAAGAAAAACATTCTTTCCACGTATGGGGAAATCTTGTACAATAGCCTCAGCAAAGAAACCTTTAGAGAGAAGTTTTAGGCCTTTAAATTCCTCAGGAACCTCATTTAGTTCTGTAAAATAAAAGTGTATTTCCTCACCTTTAACCTCGTGCTTGGTCAAAGTGAAATACGTAACAAGTACTTCGGGAAGTAATAAATTGGCTATAGTTAATAAGGAGTCTGACGGCATCGAATTTTAATTTCAAAGTTCAGCTATTTTTAGCTACTCCACAACTTTTTGATATGAGCCCTCAAAGTGCTAAATGATGGTTACGATCCTTTTGAGAATCATACGAGCCCCCACC
>CAZMUV010000188.1:0-1634 GCA_964569345.1 uncultured Maribacter sp.
ATGTCAAATCAACATTAAAATAAATTTCAAAGTGATAACAAACAAAAACGGCAGCTATAGAAATAACTGTGACTATTAATGTTCTATGATTTAAAGAAGAGAGATAGAGTTTAATAATTTAATTTTTAATACTTTAAGGGTAAAGTTAATAGAAAATGGATAAGATGCAAACTAAACTAGGAATCCTAACGCTTTGTATTTTTTTATCGTTTACTTGTTTTGGCCAAAAGGATATTAAAAGTAAAAAGCTAGGCGAGGTTTCAAAATTGTTTGCTACACAAACAGTGCTTCCGGTGCAGTTATCTTATAGCAATAGAGCCCTTAAAAAACAAACCAACGATAGCACTTATTTGGATATTGATTTGAAGTATAGTGATGTTACAAGTACCATGACAACACTGCCTGTAAGAATTAGGGCTAGAGGTAATTTTAGACGCAAGAACTGTTATTTTGCTCCGGTTAAATTCAGGCTTAAAAAAGAAGATGCTAAAGGAACCCTCTTCAAAGGGAATAAGGAATTAAAGCTGGTTTTGCCTTGTTTAAAAGAGAGCAGTGCAAATGACGATGTCATCAAAGAGCTATTAGCTTATAAGCTCTACGAGGTGGTTTCTGAATATCATTTCAAAACAAGGTTATTGGAGTTGAGCCTTAATGAATCTAGAGGTAAAAAAATAGAGAAGCATAATGTCAAAGCCTTTTTTATTGAAGATATGGACGAGCTGGAAGACAGGTTTGGGGGTAAAAAACTAAAAAGAAATGTACATCCATTGCAACAAGATTCCTTACATTCGGTGCGAAACGCCTTTTTTCAATACATGATTGGGAATACGGACTTTTCTACCGGGTATCAACACAATCAGAAAATTTTGTTTGTAAATGGGTCGTCGATTCCTATTCCATACGATTTTGATATGTCTGGACTATGCGATGTCAGTTATGCTGTAGTTTCTCAAATAGAGGGTAATGTTTTACCATTAGCGTCAGTTACGCAGCGTTTATATAGAGGGTTTAAGAGATCGGATGCAGTTACTTTGATGGTTAGAAATGAGTTTTTGAAGAACCAAGATAAAATGATAACTATCCTTAATGAGCATAAAGCTTATTTCGAAAATCCAAAAGAGTTTTTAAAATGTAAAGATTACCTAATGGCATTTTTCGATACTTTACAAAACCCCATAAAATTCAAAGCTGAAATTTCGGATAAAGAGAGGATAAAGTAAATTCCATGTACATCTTATTTTTCAAACAACTCTACAAGTGGTTTTCCTTGAGATGCACTGGGCAGGGAAATGTTCAAAAGCATAGAAAGACTAGGCGCTATATCTATAGGATTTACAGCTCTAACAGATTCCCCTTTGGGAATACCGGCACCCATCCAAACCATGGGTACTTGCGTGTCATAGGTGTATCCTGAACCATGTACCGTTCCATTTACCTTTTCTACTGCTATATTCGGGTTGGGGTGTATTATGGTGCCAGAAGTATAGGTAACTAATACATCTCCAGACCTCTTAGCATAATACCCGTTTTGAATTGTTTTTCGAATTCCTTCTTCGTATACCTGTGTTTGGAGATCGTTGGCAGTAAGAGCCAGCGATACCTCAGGCAAAGTCATTAGGAAGTTTACAGCTTCT
>CAZMUV010000189.1:0-1634 GCA_964569345.1 uncultured Maribacter sp.
ATGTCAAATCAACATTAAAATAAATTTCAAAGTGATAACAAACAAAAACGGCAGCGATAGAAATAACTGTTACAATTAATGTTCTATGATTTAAGGAAGAGAGATAGAGTTTGATAATTTAATTTTTAATACTTTAAGGGTAAAGTTAATAGAAAATGAATAAGATGCAAACTAAACTAAGAATCCTAACGCTCTGTGTTTTTTTATCGCTTACTTGTTTTGGACAAAAGGATAGTAAAAGTAAAAAGCTTGGTAAGGTGTCAAAGTTGTTTGCTACACAAACGGTACTTCCGCTGGAGTTATCTTATAGCAATAGAGACCTTAAAAAACATACCAACGATAGCACCTATTTGGATATCGAACTAATGTACATTGATGTTGCAGATACCACGACAGCACTTCCTGTAAGAATCAGAGCGAGAGGAAATTTTCGACGTAAGAACTGTTATTTTACTCCTGTTAAATTTAGGATCAAAAAAGAAGATGCCAAAGGAACTCTGTTTAAGGGGAATAAGGAATTAAAGTTGGTCTTGCCTTGTTTAAAAGAGACCAATGCCAATGATAATGTTATCAAGGAATTATTAGCCTACAAACTGTATGAGGTAGTTTCCGAATATCATTTTAAAACTCGGTTATTGGACTTAAGGTTTAATGAATCTAGAGGTAAAAAAATAGAGAAACATAATGTTAAAGCCTTTTTTATTGAAGATATAGATGAGTTGGAGGACAGGTTTGGGGGTAAAAAGTTAAAAAGAAATGTACATCCTTTACAGCAAGATTCCTTGCATTCGGTGCGGAACGCCTTTTTTCAATTTATGATCGGAAATGTAGATTTCTCTACTGGATATCAACATAACCAGAAGATTTTATTTGTAGGTGGTTCTTCGATTCCTGTTCCTTACGATTTTGACATGTCTGGTTTATGTAATGTTAGCTACTCTATTGTTTCGCAAATAGCAGGGAAAGAGTTGCCTTTAGAGTCGGTTACTCAACGCTTGTATAGAGGGTTTAAGAGATCAGATGCAATTACTCTGATGGTAAAAAATGAGTTTTTGGAAAATCAGATTAAAATGACAGCAATCTTAGATGCCCATGAAGTGTACTTTGATAATCCCGAAGAGTTTATCAAATGTAAAGAATATCTCATGGAATTCTTTTCTATTTTAAAAAGCCCCACCAAGTTTAAAGCTGAAATTTCAGATAAAGAAAGAATAAAGTAAATACCCTACAGATTTTACTTTTCAAATAGTTCACGGAGCGGCTCTCCTTGTGATGCACTCGGCAAGGGAATGTTCAAAAACATGGAAAGACTAGGGGCTATATCTATAGGATTTACTGCCCTTACAGATTCTCCTTTGGGAATACCGGCACCCATCCAAACCATGGGCACATGCGTGTCATAAGTGTATCCGGAACCATGCACCGTCCCATTTACCTTTTCTACGGCTATAGTAGCGTTGGGGTGTATTATAGTGCCAGAAGTATAGGTAACTAGTACATCTCCAGATCTTTTAGCGTAATACCCGTTTTGAATTATTTTTCGAATTCCCTCTTCGTACACCTGCATTTGGAGGTCATCGGCAGTAAGAGCCAGCGATACCTCAGGCAAAGTCATTAGGAAGTTTACAGCTTCT
>CAZMUV010000190.1:0-1555 GCA_964569345.1 uncultured Maribacter sp.
GGTTAAAAGCTCAACGTGTGGCGGCCTAATCCGAAAATACATAGTATATTTATAAGCAACATAACCAACCCAAAAAGAGAGACAACAAACCAAAACGCCTCACTCGCTTTATACAGGGGCCATTAGCAAAAATTATAAATTAATGACCAGAATACAAATAACAAAACTAAGACTAACTTTTTTGATTATTCTGTCAACACTACCCCTGATTGGTCAAAATGATTTTCAAAATGCCTTTAGTGAAAATATTAGGCCATCGACGGAAAATATTCGTGTTAGTATAACTGACGACCAAGGTAATGATGGTTATTTACCTATTTGTATTTTAAAAGGGGAAAAGCAAGGGCCTGTTTTTACAATAATATCTGGCGTCCATGGCTTTGAATACCCACCTATTATAGCTGTGCAAGAATTGATACAAGAAATCGACACTAAACTGTTAGTAGGTACTTTGATTATTATTCCAATAGCAAATACCTCTTCCTTTTTCTCTCGTACACCGTTTATCAATCCTGAAGATAAAGTCAATTTAAATAGAGTCTTTCCTGGAAGTGCAACAGGCTCTATTACTAAAAAAATAGCAGCCATGATTAGCACGGATATTATCCCTTTGAGTGATGTTTTTTTAGATATTCATGGAGGTGATGCCAATGAAGATTTACTCCCTTTTGTATGTTACTATAACAATGAACAAAAACCTAATGAGACACAGCTTGCAAAGAGGCTTTCAGAAGCTAGTGGATTTAAATATATTGTTACCTATCCATATACATTGAAAGATGACGAACCCGCCAAATACGCATTTAAGCAAGCTGTGCAAAGTGGCAAAACAGCATTAAGCATTGAAAGCGGTAAATTGGGAAATGTGCAAAAAGAGGCTGTAACTTTAATAAAAAATGGGGTTTACAATATGCTACATGAAATGAAAATGTATACCGATAGTATCAAAACTAATGAAAAGACAATACAACTTAACGGACAGGCTTATGTAAAGTCAGATAAAAAAGGGCTCTTTTATAGCGACTTAAAAGCAGGGGATTACCTAAAAAAAGGAGATGTTGTAGGCCATACTACTGATGAATTTGGAAATATTATTTCTGAAATTAAGGCGCCGCATTCAGGTATTATTCTCTATAAAATTGGAACACCTCCTGTCAATGTTGATGAAACTTTACTGTGTATAGGTTATGGCTTATAATAAGAAATAACTTTTGCTAACACAACCTATAAACCATAAGGGCTTCGGGCTTAAACGAAAGGTTTGTGTATTTTTATGAAGACCGCAAAATCTTTTGGATTTTGCTTTGGACAAGAAAGAAATAAATCAAAACAAAAAGATTTTGCTATGTGCGTGGTGGAAAGCAAACACCAGTTTGCTCCCGTACTGTTCATATCCCAAACGTTCAGGCCGATTGCCGGAGGACATTTCGTTCCGCCATAAACTCCGACATTCCAAGGAACAGCACACTTCTTTAAAGGTGCGGTGCAACTACCAAAGATATTTACAACAAGTTAGGGATTTAACGCTCCCACGATATTCAATCCTTTGCCTTCC
>CAZMUV010000191.1:0-1504 GCA_964569345.1 uncultured Maribacter sp.
GCCTGGTGCCTAAGGATGAGTTCGCTAAAAAATTGATTAATCAGGGAATGATTACAGGGACTAGTGCTTTTATTTATAAAGATGTTAGTAGTCTTAAAGTATATTCGAAAGGAAAGATAGGACAGAATAGTGTGCTTCCTATTCATGCAGATGTTTCGTTGGTTAATTCCTCTGATGAATTAGACGTTAAGGCTTTTAAAAAATGGCAACCAGAATACAGAGATGCCGAGTTCGTTTTGGAAGACGGTAAATATATCGTAGGCCGCGAAGTCGAAAAAATGTCCAAGTCCAAATACAATGTCGTCAATCCAGATGCCATTTGTGAAGAATATGGAGCAGATAGTTTACGCTTGTATGAGATGTTTTTGGGTCCATTAGAGCAATCCAAACCATGGAACACAGCAGGAATTACAGGAACGCACTCGTTCTTGAAAAAATTATGGCGTTTGTACCACTCAGGCACTGAAAGTTCTTTTTTGGTTTCGGAAGAAGAACCCACTAAACATGCTTTAAAAACATTACATAAAACCATTAAAAAAGTAGAAGAGGATATTGAAAGCTTTAGCTTTAATACATCGGTTTCTACGTTTATGATATGCGTGAATGAGCTGTCCAGCCAAAAATGTACAAGTCGCGCTATTTTAGAACCGCTAGCTATTTTGGTGTCGCCCTACGCGCCCCATATTGCAGAGGAGCTTTGGGAGAAGTTAGGAAATATTGAATCTGTCTCCACAGCGCCTTTCCCAGAATTTGAACCAAGTTATTTGGTGGAAAGCGCCAAGGAATATCCAATTTCCTTTAATGGAAAAATGCGCTTTAAGCTGGAATTGCCATTGGATTTAAGCAAGCATGAAATCGAAGCAGCTGTTATGGCACATGAAAAAACAAAAGACCAATTACAAGGCAGAACCCCTAAAAAGGTAATTATTGTCCCAGGAAAAATTGTAAATATTGTTGGCTAATAATAGCTTGTATTGTCTATTTTTATGACGTATTTACATGGAAGATAATGTGACTATTCCTCAGTATGCAAAGCATTGGGTTTGTGAAAATTTGTTATCCAACTATAAGTGTATGGAAAGTAAATAACTACTCGGGCTCGTGGCGGCTGCATTGACCACTGCGGCCTTTTTACCCCAAGTATATAAAACTTAGATATATAAATCCACAAGGGATATTTCTTTGGTTATGTATTTGATAGGCACACTATTATGGCTATTTTAAGGGGTTCTTATTCATAGCCTTCCTATTATTCTTACAAATTCTATTACTGCGTTTCTTCTTTTTCTAATGCTGCTTATGAAATTAAGGTATAAATAAAAGGTTTTTGTTTTTCTGCTTATTTATGTCGATCTCGTTTGTTCTAGGTTAGTTTTTCTAGCTTTAATTACATTTTGTCAGTTAATAGTTTACTTAAATACCGCTATGTCAGAGTAAAAATATTTGGCTAGGTTTTTGCTTTCTCCTATTTGATTTCGATAACAAACAGGAATCTTTAGTATAT